>NZ_JAUOSC010001099.1:0-267 GCF_030548285.1 Gilvimarinus sp. 1_MG-2023 | reverse complement strand
AGACTTCTGCGATTGATCAGGGCGATCATTATATATTGAATGGCACTAAGAATTGGATAACTAATGGCGGAACTTCTAGTCTACATTTAGTTATAGCTCAAACGAATCCAGAGTTAGGCTCTAAAGGAATTTGTACATTCATAGTTGAGACTTCATGGCCAGGTGTAGTTATTGGTGCCAAAGAGGATAAGCTTGGAATTCGTTCTTCAGATACTCATACTATACTTTATAATGACGTAATTGTTCCAAAAGAAAATCTTCTTGGCC
>NZ_JAUOSC010001098.1:0-267 GCF_030548285.1 Gilvimarinus sp. 1_MG-2023 | reverse complement strand
GGATACCCCACGCAGAGAACTGCCCGGTGGTTTCGTCCATGCCGGCAAAGAACATCTTGTCCACGCCGTGCGCCACGAAGATGATGCCCAGCACTGCACGGAAGATGAGCAACGCGGCATCGCGAACAGCGGGTCGATTCATGACTCATAGACTACCCTGGATGCCCACTACCCCACGAAAGGACTCCCGCGCCATGAGCATCTGGACCACCGTGGATTCACCGCTAGGTTCGCTGACCCTCGTCGCCAGCGTTGACGGACTAACCC
>NZ_JAUOSC010001097.1:0-267 GCF_030548285.1 Gilvimarinus sp. 1_MG-2023 | reverse complement strand
GACAAGAGTGGTTCTGGAATTGGGTTGCAGAATTTAGAAAAAAGACTGAATTTACTGTACCCAAACAAGTATTTATTTAACACAACCGTAGAAGATAATCAGTTTGTAGCTAGATTAGAAATTCACCTTTAAAAATTAAAAAATGAGCATTTCCTGTATTATTGTTGATGATGAACCTATTGCCATTAGTTTGGTAGAAAGTTATGTGCAAAAAACTCCTTTTTTACGTTTAGAAGGTACGTTTAGCAATGCCATTCAGGCCATGGA
>NZ_JAUOSC010001096.1:0-267 GCF_030548285.1 Gilvimarinus sp. 1_MG-2023 | reverse complement strand
CGTCAAATGCCTGATACACCACTCACACCACTCACACCACTCACACCACTCACGCCCAATACCTGCGACATCGATTCCCGCCAATCTCAGCCAATGCCGGTTAATGCCGTCGCCATGACACAAACCAGCGCATACACGGCACTGGGTGCCAAGAACCGCAACAGCCCAACAGCGTTTAATCAATGCAGCCATGAAGAAACCACCCGGTCTCTTCATAAGAATCATCAGCAAATGATCGAGGGACTCATGTCTGCTACTGAATACGAC
>NZ_JAUOSC010001095.1:0-267 GCF_030548285.1 Gilvimarinus sp. 1_MG-2023 | reverse complement strand
ACGAAGCAGTGTACGCAAAGATAATTCAAAGCGCACTGCTTTTTTTGTTTGGTTATTAATAATTGGTATGTTGTTTATTGCTACAGTGTCCATTTTATTATCAATAAATACACGTTCCACATTGAATGAATCAAATCAATCGATAGAAGCAAGAGAAAACGAGGAAGTGAAAGAGGAAATACCCCATGCCTCGGCAAATGAATTTTTATCATCTTTTGTCCGAGAGTATATAAATGTTCCAAATGAGAGTGCAGCGTTAGATGAAAG
>NZ_JAUOSC010001094.1:0-267 GCF_030548285.1 Gilvimarinus sp. 1_MG-2023 | reverse complement strand
CCATAATGCGGCCTCATTCGGCTCAATTTTTCGTTCTGCTATATAGTATTTATCACTATTCAACTGCAGCTTGAGTGACTCAGTGATTAGTTGTTCGTAAATACCCTGTTCCATCAGAAAAACCTCATCATTAAGGACAAATCTAACAAATATTTTTTAGAAATTTCAGTAATTATACTACCCCACAACCTCGATAAAGATGTCCGCTGGCTCGCGGGTAATCACGTAGCCCAGGCTTTTAAGGGAGGTAAAGCCGCTGCTTAATAC
>NZ_JAUOSC010001093.1:0-267 GCF_030548285.1 Gilvimarinus sp. 1_MG-2023 | reverse complement strand
CAAAATGGCGGATATTGGCCCGGTACAGTACGTTACAGTACGATACGAAAAGAACCTCACCGCCGGTTAACGGCGGTGCTGGCAACAAACAGCAGGGTGGCCGCGACGACAACACTGGGGCCAGCGGGGGTGTCCCACCAGAACGAGGCCGACATGCCCATCAGTACCGATACCAACCCGATCAGACTGGCGAACAGGGCCATCTGCTCAGGGGTGCGGGATAAACTGCGAGCTGCTGCTGGCGGGATAATCAGCATGGCGCTGACC
>NZ_JAUOSC010001092.1:0-267 GCF_030548285.1 Gilvimarinus sp. 1_MG-2023 | reverse complement strand
CCTTGTGACAGGTAAATCACCGGCTGCCAAAAGCCAACACACCAGGCCAGACGCCTTGTCGATGGCACCAGTCGTATATTGCGCTGGCGATCCAGAGTTGAAAGGTGCTGCATCAATTGCAGTTGCCGATGCCGCCGCTGTAGCTGCCACAGGCGCGACCCCAGCACCATGGCCAATCCCAGACTCAGGGCCAGCAGGCTGTTAATTGCCGTTGCGGAATACTCAATCAGTTCTGGTGCATGGACGCCGCATAGATCACCGTGACAG
>NZ_JAUOSC010001091.1:0-267 GCF_030548285.1 Gilvimarinus sp. 1_MG-2023 | reverse complement strand
ATACAGAGCGGACATGGCTCCATATAAAGCACAATCTCGAAGTAATAGGCTGCACCAAGCAGGGCAGCACAGATCAAAAATCCGGCCAGATAGCCAAAACGCAATAATCTCGGGCTCATGGGGTTGCCTTATGCGAAATCGTGATGATGGGCGAGTGTATCACAGCACTTTGTACGGGAACCGGGTTGTCATTGCGCAAATCTGACACCCGTTATGGCGGCGTCAGACTTGAGTCATGGTTCTTTACGTGCCAAGTGGCTGTGGTGG
>NZ_JAUOSC010001090.1:0-267 GCF_030548285.1 Gilvimarinus sp. 1_MG-2023 | reverse complement strand
CTTCCAAAGGCCCAGAGGAAGGGGCGGCATGGCTGCATGTACAGGAATATGTGCCGCCAAAAACCATTGAAGAAGCCAAGGCCGAACGGCGCTTGCTGGATATTCTGGCCGTCTTGCCAGAAATTACAGGCATTGCTGCGGACCAGATTGTGCTGAAACGTCGTGAGCGCCAGAGTGGTAAACGCCAGTATGAAAAGCGTTCCACCAACGGGGTGATCCGTCACCGCTTTCCGACGCTGGAAGGTCGGGTCAAGGTATGGGTAAATC
>NZ_JAUOSC010000109.1:0-487 GCF_030548285.1 Gilvimarinus sp. 1_MG-2023 | reverse complement strand
GTCTTCGTCGCAGCGCAGGTAAAGCCTAAAGCTCGAAATCAGCCGGATTCAGGCCCAGCTCCGAACAAATCAAACGACAAGCGGCTTTTTCCTGATCATCAAAACTGCCATCCGATGCACCAATGGCACAGGCAACCCGCACCAGCAAACGTGCGGCACCATCGTCTTTCTTGATTTTGTTGATCGTTTTCAACGCTTCCGCCTGACCAATCTGATAGTCAAACTCAAACTTGCCACAAGCGTCGTTAAACACGTTGATAACGTCATTGAGATTGAAGGCCTTGAGCTCTGGCGAGTTGTTGATAAACCCGGTCATTTTCATTTTTTCAGCGGAAGAAATATCACCATCCGCGGCGGCAATCATGGCGCAGGCAGTGGCGGTTGCTTCCATAAAGTCCTTGTTCTTGAACTTCGAAACTTCGGTCGTCAGCTTGTCCCGTGCCATCGACACATTTGTTTTCAGCCATCCCAACATGTTGTATTCCTC
>NZ_JAUOSC010001089.1:0-267 GCF_030548285.1 Gilvimarinus sp. 1_MG-2023 | reverse complement strand
CCAGTAATCCGGCTTCTTCCACTGCGTAGTCCCGGGCGGCGGTGGACATGGTTTTGGCGGTGGCTTGTCCCCAACTCATCAGGCCCCGCAGGCCTGCGCCGATCTGGTGGGCTATCAGGCCTCCGGTGGCCGGGCTGATCATGGCTTCCCAGTCGATATCGAGTTGATCCATCAGGCGGCTGAGTGCCATGGCCAGTTCGGTGTCACCTTCGATGGCGACAGCGCCTGACATCAGTACACTGGCCTTGTTGTTGGCACGGGCAAGGC
>NZ_JAUOSC010001088.1:0-267 GCF_030548285.1 Gilvimarinus sp. 1_MG-2023 | reverse complement strand
GTGCACCACCCACCATGGCAATCAGGTCGGGAATATCATCCGGGCTGTGTGCGAATCCGGTGACGGGCAGGCCTATGCCTTTTCGTGACATTAATTGCATTGATCGCAGCTTGTCGCGTGAACGACTGATGGCGACCGATTCATTTAATGGATATACCCCCATCATTTCGAACTGGCGCAGCACGGCAGTACCATAAAAAGTGATGGAAGCACCGATACGCGGTATCACGGCATCATAGTCTTTGAGCTCGTTACCCTGATAATGCA
>NZ_JAUOSC010001087.1:0-267 GCF_030548285.1 Gilvimarinus sp. 1_MG-2023 | reverse complement strand
CCTTTGTACGGGACGACCAGCCCTTGTCACAAACTGCTTATCAATTGGCTGCGGCGTTGCGGACTGAGATTGCCGAACTGGAGTCGGCGGGTATTGGCATGATTCAGGTGGATGAACCGGCATTACGTGAGGCTCTGCCGTTGAAACAGGCTGATCGGGCTGGCTATCTGGCCTGGGCGGTGAACAGTTTCCGTTATGCCACTACCGATGTGGCGGCCGACACCCAGATTCATACCCATATGTGTTACGCCGATTTTGATGACATCC
>NZ_JAUOSC010001086.1:0-267 GCF_030548285.1 Gilvimarinus sp. 1_MG-2023 | reverse complement strand
CCTATCGGGTTCGCAGTGGTGACTCCCTGGCCAGCATCGCCAGTCGCTTCCGGGTCACGATTGCCGACATTCGCAAGTGGAACCCCAAGGACACCCGCAACAAGTATTTGTATCCGGGGCAAAAACTGCTACTCCATGTTAACGTAGTGCACTAGGTCACCATCGAGGGAGATGCCATGTCAGACCATCTGCACAACGCCCTCAGACAACCAGTCCAGCGCCATCCCGAAGGTTACCGGCGCAACGGACTGACGCACCGCCGGGCAC
>NZ_JAUOSC010001085.1:0-268 GCF_030548285.1 Gilvimarinus sp. 1_MG-2023 | reverse complement strand
CCATGGAACTTAAATTTTTATAAAAAAAACAAAAGAAGGTAAAGCAATTAAAAAAAAAACATAACAGGAAATAACAAAAAAAGAAAAAACAATAGAACAATTCAAAAATATTTTTAAAACAAACATAGAATAAGAAATAAATAAAAAAAACTAAAAAATATTAAAAATAAATAAATTAATAAAGTGCGCTCTAAATTTGATAAATATATTAAATTTCAGCCTACCCGTAAAGTTATGCTGGTTATTAATCAGAACGAAAAACGCGTAC
>NZ_JAUOSC010001084.1:0-268 GCF_030548285.1 Gilvimarinus sp. 1_MG-2023 | reverse complement strand
GGATTCGATGAGGCGATTGAAGATCGAACATTGCCAGCTAATAAAAAACGAGCTTATCAATTGCTGGGTCAGCTTCCGACGATAACGGTGAATAGTCACCGGATAATAAATGGACAAGAACCGGTTTATCCACTTCAGGATTTATCCTACAGCGCAAATTTTTTGTACATGATTACTGGTGAAAAGCCTTCTGAGTTAGAAGTAGAAATTTTTGACCGTTTGCTTCTATTGTATAGTGAGCACGAAATGCCGAATTCTACATTTGCTG
>NZ_JAUOSC010001083.1:0-268 GCF_030548285.1 Gilvimarinus sp. 1_MG-2023 | reverse complement strand
GTGCATGCGCGGCATCGTCAAGGGCGAAGTGTATGGGGAGGGCGAAGTTAATCCTGACCGAGCGGGCGGATTCGGCCACTACCGTTATTGCGAAGCCTGCGTGGCATTCCTGAGCGACGCGGGGAGATGATAATGCTCTACGAACTCAAACCCCGACTCACGGGCGCCGTCCTGTTCAGCCTAGAATGCGGATCGCAGAAGCTGCGCGTCGAGGCGGCGATCAGCGCCAAGACGAACCTTAACGGCGCGAACCTGCGCGGCGCGAACC
>NZ_JAUOSC010001082.1:0-268 GCF_030548285.1 Gilvimarinus sp. 1_MG-2023 | reverse complement strand
CATCCCGGTCGCGACAGTTGGCCAGAATATTGGCGTCTTTCACCGGAATATTGATCTGATAATAAAAACGATTGGCGACCCAGCCACGAATTTGCGCTTCGTTGCATTCGCCGTGATGCATCGCCTGATGATAAGGGTGGTGAATATGATAAAGCGCCCCTTTGGCACGCAGGCGTTGTTCAAATTCTTCGCGGGACCAGGGCTGCTTGTTGCTGTGTTCTGTCATGGTATGTCTCCACCTCAGGGAGGTTACTGGTTGGGGATATTG
>NZ_JAUOSC010001081.1:0-268 GCF_030548285.1 Gilvimarinus sp. 1_MG-2023 | reverse complement strand
CCGTAGTCGACATCGACAGCGACTGGGTAACTGTGAACTCAGGTCTGAAATCTGAAGCTGTTATTCCCCGCAGCCAGTTCCTGAATGAAAAAGGTGAACTGGAAGTTGCTATTGGCGACGAAACCCAGGTTTCCCTGGAAGCGGTTGAAGACGGTTTTGGTGAAACTAAGCTGTCTCGTGAAAAAGCCTAGCGTGCTGAAAGCTGGAAAGAGCTTGAGAAAGCCTTTGAAGCTGAAGAAATGGTTACCGGTATTATCAACGGTAAGGT
>NZ_JAUOSC010001080.1:0-268 GCF_030548285.1 Gilvimarinus sp. 1_MG-2023 | reverse complement strand
ATCCACCACAATACTGGCAACAATATCCCCCTCAACATTCACGGCGGTGCGGACAGTATCGAGAATACGATCGATGGGGAGCAATATGGCAATGGCTTCGGCTGGCAGCCCCACAGATTGCAACACCATGACCATGGTAACCATGCCGGCACTGGGAATGCCTGGCGCGCCCATGGAAGCAATCATGGCCGTCAGCATCACAATGATCTGCTGGCCGACTGACAGGTCGATGCCGATCAGATAGGCGATAAACAGTGCTGCAGCGGCC
>NZ_JAUOSC010000108.1:0-487 GCF_030548285.1 Gilvimarinus sp. 1_MG-2023 | reverse complement strand
GGATATGGTGACACATGTTGCACCGGCGGCGCACCCGCCAGGGACCACGCTGGAAGTTCGGGATCTGTTTTTTAACACGCCGGCGCGGCGCAAGTTTCTACGCACTGAAAAGACCGAATTCTCACACCTGGAAGATCACCTGAAAAAACTGGCCCTGAGCCGTTACGACGTGGCGTTTTGCCTGCGCCATAACAATCGGGTGATTCACCAGTTGCGTGCGGCTGAGCGAGGTGTCGAACAGGAACGCCGGGTGGCGGCCATTCTGTCGCCGCAGTTTATTGATAACGCCCTGCATGTCGATACCGAAGCGGCGGGATTGTTATTGTCGGGTTGGGTGGCGTTGCCGACGTTCTCTCGCTCGCAGGCGGATATGCAATATTTTTACGTCAACGGCCGGGCGGTACGAGACAAGCTGGTGGTGCATGCCATCAAGCAGGCCTATCGCGATGTATTGTTTCATGGTCGTCACCCGGCGTTTGTGCTGTAC
>NZ_JAUOSC010001079.1:0-268 GCF_030548285.1 Gilvimarinus sp. 1_MG-2023 | reverse complement strand
ATTTGATACTATTTCTATCCCACCAGCATAAGCTATTACTTTGTTATCAGTTCTACAATATCCAGAAATAGAGATTTCTGTTGGAATACAGTCTGAGTCAGTAAATAGAATCCATTGGCCTTTTGATATTTCCACTCCTTTATTTCTGGCAGAAGCAGGACCCACCGGCTTACATTTAGACAGCCTCAACTTTACAGGATAATTTCTAGATATTTCAATCGGTAGACCAGAGTTATTATCAATAATTATAATTTCTAAAGGATAAAAC
>NZ_JAUOSC010001078.1:0-268 GCF_030548285.1 Gilvimarinus sp. 1_MG-2023 | reverse complement strand
CAGCAGCTCCAGCACTGGCGTGAAGCTTTCGTATGGATGGTGCAGCAGGATGTCGCCCTGGCGGATGGCGTCAAACACGTTGGAACTGGTGGCCACCTGCCTGACCGTTGCCGGCACGTGCGGCGGGTATTTCAGCACCGGTTTGTCGACCATGTCGGGCACCTGCAGCAGGCGCACCAGGTTCACAGGCCCTTTGACGCGGTAGCAGTCCGCGTCGGTCAGGCCGAACTCCTGCAGCAGTCGCACCACCAGCGCGGGCGACGTGTCG
>NZ_JAUOSC010001077.1:0-268 GCF_030548285.1 Gilvimarinus sp. 1_MG-2023 | reverse complement strand
CTACCGGGGCAAACAGGCTGGTACTGGCGCTGTCCAACAGGAACTCCCGACGAGTCAGGGCCATGGTCTCTCCGCAACAAATCTCATCAGCCGGATTAAGCCGTTGACCGATGACAACCCGATGGCCAGCCCTTGACGTTCATGTTGCGATTTGGAGTCAGATAGATGACAGCCGTAGTCGACTGAGATTGATGGGGTAATACCCTTGGCCTGCAAACCGCATGATTTTCAGAAAAATAACCCGGCTGGCAATCATATGATGCAGAGC
>NZ_JAUOSC010001076.1:0-268 GCF_030548285.1 Gilvimarinus sp. 1_MG-2023 | reverse complement strand
CTGCTCGGCGGTAACATCGCCGGGTGGCGTGCCTTTCTGCTTCAGGGTCAGGGTGACTACTGCGTAACCAGACTGTTTGTGTGCCCGGACGTTACGGCCAAGCCAACGAACAAAGGCCGGGTTTTCCGCTTTGGCAGTTTCCAGTTCGGCCGGGTTGTTATCCAGTGTGGCGTAAGCGGGGTCAACAAAGTGTTTTTTGACTCGCTCCAGCTCTGCGCTGGTCAGCCTGGCGGCAGAATCCTTGATACGGTTCCATTCCGCCTCGACC
>NZ_JAUOSC010001075.1:0-268 GCF_030548285.1 Gilvimarinus sp. 1_MG-2023 | reverse complement strand
CGCTGGAGCAGGTCAACAAGCTGGAGCAGGCAGAAGGAAATTGGCGATAGGCGAAAACACAGGGAGGCAAAGCCTCCCCGGCAAGCATAAATCCAGCGGTATCTACCGGCTCAGGAAATAGCCATTCCCAACCCCAATACGGCGATATAACCCACGCTATAAGCCAGCAGCAAGGCCAGGCTATAGCGCAGGTAAGTACCGAATGTCAGCGCTTCAATTTTGCTCATGGCGACAATCCCGGCCGCCGAACCAATGATCAGCAACGAAC
>NZ_JAUOSC010001074.1:0-268 GCF_030548285.1 Gilvimarinus sp. 1_MG-2023 | reverse complement strand
CCTTTGCAGCACCTGCGCCAGCAAGTGGAAACCCAGACCCGGCAGCGTTTTAACTCGGTACTGGCAACCCTGTATCGTTCAGGGTCAGACTCTGTTGGCTGGCATGCCGATGATGAACCGGAGCTGGGACCAGCACCAGTGATTGCTTCCCTGTCGGTGGGCGCTACACGGATATTCCGCTTGCGGCCTAAAGTCACACCAGAACAGCAACGAGCGGTTCCGATGCATAGTGGTGATCTCTGGCTGATGCAGCCGCAATGTCAGCAAC
>NZ_JAUOSC010001073.1:0-268 GCF_030548285.1 Gilvimarinus sp. 1_MG-2023 | reverse complement strand
GTCGACTGCCTTGCGATCACAACACCCTGGTTCGCTACCTCCTGGCAAAAGCGGTGGTACTTAACCCCAGAACCCTGGATTTACACCTGACGGCTATCAGTCAGTGGCACCACTATCAGGGCATGACCGACCCGGTACGAGATCCACTGGTGCGGAAAATCATGGAGGGGATTCGCCGCACCCACGGTCGCCCCAAACAGAAGGCCAAGGCATTACGGCTGGAGCACCTTGCACAGATGGTGTCCTATTTGAGAGGCTTACCGGATAG
>NZ_JAUOSC010001072.1:0-268 GCF_030548285.1 Gilvimarinus sp. 1_MG-2023 | reverse complement strand
CCCAGTCATACGTCGGCGGGTCCAGCCGCTCACCGGCCATAAACACGGTTTGCAACTTGCTGAGGTCGTATTGCTGTGCCAACAGACAATCCGGGTCTTCCTTGCGGATGGCACGGAACGCGGTTGGTGCTGCAAACAGCCCTTTGACACCATATTCTTCACATACCCGCCAGAACGAACCGGCATCCGGTGTCCGTTCGGGTTTGCCTTCATAAAACACGGTCGTACAACCAGCCAGCAACGGGGCATAAACCATATAGGAATGACC
>NZ_JAUOSC010001071.1:0-268 GCF_030548285.1 Gilvimarinus sp. 1_MG-2023 | reverse complement strand
GAGGATCCAGCGCATGTTCCGCATCGATAATGGCAACCGTCTTGCCCTGTTTCTGCGCCTGCGCCATGGTTGATAAACACAGGGTGGTTTTACCTGAACTTTCCGGCCCGTAAATTTCAACAATACGCCCCATTGGCAAACCGCCAATGCCGAGCGCGATATCCAGCCCTAGGGAACCGGTAGAAACCGCGGGAATGGCTTCACGGGGCTGCTCGCCCATCTTCATGATGGCACCCTTGCCAAACTGACGTTCAATCTGACCCAGAGC
>NZ_JAUOSC010001070.1:0-268 GCF_030548285.1 Gilvimarinus sp. 1_MG-2023 | reverse complement strand
ATCATCGTCTGGTCGGGCTACACGGCCGGGTTCCTGACGCTCGCGACCGTCGCCGGCCTTGGGCTGGCGCTGTACCTGATCGCGATGCCGGAGACGAAGGACCGGGCGAAAACGGCTGCCTGAAAGCGGGTCGCGGATGACGCCTGCCAGCGTCCCGGCCCACTGTCCCGGCGTGGTACATACCGACTAGACGGTGGCACAACACTACCAGGAACCAAGCGCTTAGACGGCAGTTAATGCGTCCAGTCCGGTTGCAACGGTGGCGTAA
>NZ_JAUOSC010000107.1:0-490 GCF_030548285.1 Gilvimarinus sp. 1_MG-2023 | reverse complement strand
CAGCAGCTCCAGTCGGTCAACGTTCTGGAAGCCGCGCGGCAGCTTGTTGCCTCGCCGTCCCCGCTCACCGAAATAATGCTCCAGGTCGCTGAATTTCATTTTCAGATGACGCTTGCCGGAGTAAACCAGCAAGGTATCGGTTGTTTGCAATGCCTGAACCGAGACCATCAGCTCCACACCTTCGGCCGCACTGGCAGCGCTGATATTAATCATCCGGTTGCCTTTGCCCTTGCTCAAGCGAGGCAGGTCGGCAGCCGGGAATACCAGCATACGGCCTTCGTTGGTCACCACGGCAATCCAGACCTCATCGCCGGCAGGCAATACACTTGGTGCCAATACCCGGGCATTGGCGGGCAAAGTGATCAGCGCCTTGCCCGCCTTGTTTTTGCTTTGCATATCCGCGAAGCGGGTAATAAAACCATAACCGGCGTCACTACAGAGCAAGTATTCGCTGCTGTCTTGCCCCATGAGCATATGCTCAAACGTCGCC
>NZ_JAUOSC010001069.1:0-268 GCF_030548285.1 Gilvimarinus sp. 1_MG-2023 | reverse complement strand
CTCTTGGGGTCAACTCTTCTACCGAGATTTTCAGCGGCTTGGCAATGGCTCTGACTTCAACGGCACTGACCGGGTACATCGGCCGTTCAGGATCTCCGGAACCACTGCGCAAGGTCATCACAATCACACCGGTATCAGCCAGCATTTGTACCAGTCGCCGCAAAGCGACTGGCCGATGCGCAATGGACAAATGCATCCAGACCGCTGACAGCAGAATCAGCTGATAACGCTCATCCGGTACTTTTTTCAGGGCTGGCAAGGAGTCATC
>NZ_JAUOSC010001068.1:0-268 GCF_030548285.1 Gilvimarinus sp. 1_MG-2023 | reverse complement strand
ATCCCGGATTCCAGACCATTGTCGCCGTTATCGGCTGTGTGGCCAGATGGTGTTGCGATTGCTGTTACGACCAGGGGATACCCTGATACTGAGCGGCAGCGACCCACTGCAAGGCGTCGAGATCATTCGTTGTGATGACGTGTCAGCGCCGGCGCTGACCGCCAACGATAGCACCCTGGCGCTGACACCGGTTGTGGCCGACGGCACCCTGAGTCTGCTGGAGCAGGGCGACAGCCGCTCGCTGCAGGCTCGTCAGCAGTTGCAAGAC
>NZ_JAUOSC010001067.1:0-268 GCF_030548285.1 Gilvimarinus sp. 1_MG-2023 | reverse complement strand
ACCTTCGGCCCATGTTGCGGGAAAAAGTCAGTGACGATGATGATGTCGATCTGACTAATGTCGCCCTGAGCCATTACCGCCTGTCGAAGATTCGCCAGCAGGATCTCCAGCTGAAAGACGATGCGCCGGATTACACGCTTGACCCCAATACCGATGTTGGTTCTGCCAAAGCCAAAGATAAAAAAGAGGAGCTTTTGTCGGTTATTCTGCAGCGCCTGAACGAGTTGTTTGTTACCGATAACCTGACCGATGATGACATGCTCAACTA
>NZ_JAUOSC010001066.1:0-268 GCF_030548285.1 Gilvimarinus sp. 1_MG-2023 | reverse complement strand
ACACCCATCACCATGACCACCAGCATTGCCTCGTTGGCCATACCGATGACGACCCAACAGCGGAAACCCGCCAGCCATGAATGCACTGATGATATCTTACTGGTGGTTAATGCCATTACTCAGCGGCTTGTTGCTCTCCTGCGTCACCGGGCCTCTGGGCAGCTTTGTTGTATGGCGACGCATGGCGTTTTTCGGCGACACCCTGGCCCATGGCGCGCTGCTGGGCATTACCCTGGGTGTGATTTCCGATATCAACCCGACCCTGGCC
>NZ_JAUOSC010001065.1:0-269 GCF_030548285.1 Gilvimarinus sp. 1_MG-2023 | reverse complement strand
ACTCAGTAAAGTGAAAATTATAAAAGTTGTTCTTTAACTTTTTTGAAAATGATTCCCATTTCTCCAGCAATTAATTTAGAGGTGTTTAGATAGGTTTCACTTTTATTTGTAGAGTTTTCTTCAGTTTTAGGGTCTGTATATGGCAAATGAAAACGTGAAGACGCTTCTAAAATAAGAGGACAATTTTGTTCTGCATGATCACAAGTTGTAATGGCTATAAAAGGAGTTTCGTTAATAGGATGTTCAATAAGTTTAGAAAAACCTAAGAC
>NZ_JAUOSC010001064.1:0-269 GCF_030548285.1 Gilvimarinus sp. 1_MG-2023 | reverse complement strand
ATCATTCGCAATCTGGATGACGACGACGATGAGGATGACTGAACGCCCTGACGGGCGTTCGTTCTTCTGGGTTACTCAAGAGCAGCAGCTACCGGTATCAGGCTACAGCGCCGCAGCTTCTGCTTCCAATGCCTTGAGTGCCGGTGCTTTTTTACGCCATTCCTTATACCAACGGTCCACCGCATCCCCAAAAAACTCACGACCAACCTTGGTCACAGGCACATCCGAGGTTTTGATCTTGGCCAGGTAGTCCTGATCCAGTTCAGAAT
>NZ_JAUOSC010001063.1:0-269 GCF_030548285.1 Gilvimarinus sp. 1_MG-2023 | reverse complement strand
ACTCACAACCAGTAAAAATACGTTGCTTGGCCAGTTGGTAAGCCGACATCCCCTGATAACGATCCATATGGTCTTCGCTCAGGTTCAGAATGGTCGCCACTCGTGCCTTCAGGCTCGCTGTCGTTTCCAGCTGGAAACTCGATAGTTCCAGCACATACACATCCGGTTGCGGCCCAGCCAATAAATCCAGTACCGGCACCCCGATGTTGCCGCCCATTTCCGCGGCAACCCCGGCATCCCGCAAGATATCCCGGACCAGGGTAGTGACC
>NZ_JAUOSC010001062.1:0-269 GCF_030548285.1 Gilvimarinus sp. 1_MG-2023 | reverse complement strand
AGTCCTATCAGTGCACCAAACACCATGACGGTGGTCAGGAAGGATGACAAGACGCCTCGGGCGACGCGCCGGGTGCCGGTTACAACGGCATCCAGTGGCGACAGACCACGCTGGCGTTGCTCGGCGATGCTTTCGGCAATAACGATGGCATCGTCCATCAGAATGCCCAGCGCCAGCAATAACGCCACCATGCTCATCATATTGATTGATATGCCAAACTGCAGCATCAGAAAAAAACTGGCGAGAAAACTTACCGGCAGGCCCATCAC
>NZ_JAUOSC010001061.1:0-269 GCF_030548285.1 Gilvimarinus sp. 1_MG-2023 | reverse complement strand
CTCCAGAAGGGAGTGGTGGCCCGAACTATCCCAATATGTAATCCATCCTGAATGAAAAACAAAAAAGCCCGCAATCAATGCGGGCTTTTTTATCAACAACCAAATGGCTAATCAAATAGCCGATCAGGCACCGGGACGTTTGATCTCAATGTTGTCTTGTGCCCATTTGCGGTAGCTGGCGATATTGGCACGAGCTGCCCGATTTTCAAGCAGGCCCTTCTCTTCAGCGCTGACCGTCAGATCGGCCAGATCATCTACCTGTATATCAT
>NZ_JAUOSC010001060.1:0-269 GCF_030548285.1 Gilvimarinus sp. 1_MG-2023 | reverse complement strand
CCCATACACACACCGTCCAGATCCTGAATGATCAGATAATCGCGTTCTGCCGCCAGGGCATCAGCGAGCGGAGAAGTATCGGTGTGCCATTGATACGAAGACAGATCCGGGGACATACAGGCTCCATCGTTGCTGGTTTTTCAGACAACGACCATACCATTCCTGATCTGCTTTGGCTCTGCTGCGACCAGAGCCAGACCAGTCTTGATCAGACGCGGGAGGCCGCGCCATCGTTCGCCATGGCCGCCGCCGGCGGCATGGACTCCAGA
>NZ_JAUOSC010000106.1:0-490 GCF_030548285.1 Gilvimarinus sp. 1_MG-2023 | reverse complement strand
CCCTGGGTGGCGTATACCAGCAACAGGGTTGAGGGCGCATCGGCACTGGCTGGCGGCAAATAGACCGCCATATAACGTTGCTGATTGTCTCTGCCCACCAGTCGGCCATTGCTGAATATTTCATTGGCCCAGAAATGGCTGCTGCCACAATCGAGATCCTGACACTGATACAACACCCGAGCCGACATGCCCCGGGCCAGTTCATTACGCAGCGGTTGCAGCAACTCATCCAGATCCCGTTTTTCACTGGATTCCCAGGCCATCCGCCGTAACGAACCAGACACCCTTAACTCACGATCAGCGACGGTCTTGGTCACCGTCCGTTTTTGCGCCGACAACACCAGCCGGAAGTGATCGATCGATGACGTCCGGTCTGTCAGAACCCGCGCCCCCACCGGTGCCAGCAACTGGCCAAAGCGGTTCTCCTCAGCAGCGTGTAGCGGGACGACACACAAGACCATCAGCATGGCCAGAACAAACCGGCACATAC
>NZ_JAUOSC010001059.1:0-269 GCF_030548285.1 Gilvimarinus sp. 1_MG-2023 | reverse complement strand
ACCGGTGACAGCATAACGTCCCGAATAAACGTGGTGGCCGCCCGAATATCAATGGCGGACGGCAAGACTGGAATAATCACCGCGTCACTTTGGCGGATGCGATCGCCAAGGGCATGGCCGGTCAGCCCGGCTGGTGTATCGATGATCATCATGGCGGTATTGCTCGGTACCCGCATTTCCCAACTGCGAGTGGCGGTCGTCTGGCTGCGGCGGGTGGCACAGACGCCGGTAATCGTGGGCAAGTGATGACCCCGCGCCTTGAGCCAGTC
>NZ_JAUOSC010001058.1:0-269 GCF_030548285.1 Gilvimarinus sp. 1_MG-2023 | reverse complement strand
ATCATCCTCACGCCCCAGCATTTTTAACCGCTGCTTGCGAATGGGCAGACCAATCCGCAGGTTTTCTTCCACCGACAGCATCGGGAAAATATCCCGTCCTTGCGGCACGTAACCAATGCCGGCCACGGCCCGGGCTTCGGCATTTTTCTTGTGCAGCGGCTCACCGTCGAGCAGGATTTCACCATTCGAAATCGGCAATAGTCCCATCAGGCATTTCAGCAGTGTGGTTTTGCCGACTCCATTACGCCCCATAATGCAGGTACAGGAGC
>NZ_JAUOSC010001057.1:0-269 GCF_030548285.1 Gilvimarinus sp. 1_MG-2023 | reverse complement strand
CCATGGGGCTGGTATTAAACAAGCCTCTGGATATCGACTTTGCTGCCGTCTGCGAACAGCTCGACATTGCCCGTCATCAAGGCATCAATACCACCATGCTCAAAGGTGGCCCTGTCGGCACCGAGCAGGGATTTATCCTCCACCAGCAACCGGGCCAGTGGCAAGCCACCGAAGCCATCAGTGAATTTGCCCACTTGACGTCGTCCAAGGATATTCTGACCGCCATTGGCCTGGGAGTGGGGCCGGAAAACTACCGCCTGACCCTGGGC
>NZ_JAUOSC010001056.1:0-269 GCF_030548285.1 Gilvimarinus sp. 1_MG-2023 | reverse complement strand
GTACTGCTGAAGCTGAACGTTGCCAGCAGGTAAACGACCCCGCCAAATCCCATCCAGCCGTAAAACCATTCGTCCTCCAGAAACATGCGCCCCAATAACGGCAGCATCAGAGGGGAGGCGAACAAGCGGTAAGACACTGGCCGCGATGACAGCGACACCAGACTGCCTGCAATCATGCTGACAAACGTCAGAATCAGAAATGCGACATTCTTGATCTCCGTGCCATCAAAAAAATGCCAGCCCCCGGCACCCCAGATACAGCCTGTCAG
>NZ_JAUOSC010001055.1:0-270 GCF_030548285.1 Gilvimarinus sp. 1_MG-2023 | reverse complement strand
ATTAGCGACAGCGCGAATCCTACCAAATGAGGACATTCTCAAGCTCATGAGGAACCCTCTGTTACGATCAACAGGAGTGTTAAGCGGGTTATTCTATGAGTTTGTAGTTGTCACAGAATCTGATGCTGATCGGGCATTTTATCAGGAAATAAATGATCGGCTATTAAAGTATGCTAACAACAAAGGAATACCAAATTGTTTGTTTCTTCATGCTCAAAACAAGCAAACAGTTAAAACCATCACCAAACCACTTCGGGAACTGGGTATACC
>NZ_JAUOSC010001054.1:0-270 GCF_030548285.1 Gilvimarinus sp. 1_MG-2023 | reverse complement strand
AGGCACAACCTGCCACCGATCTGCCAGCGCTACCGCCCCTGGAACAACCACCAGTACCCCGTGCGGCTCAGGTGATTCGGCCTGAATTTGTCGCCCCAGCGTTCCAGCCACCAGACGACTTTGAAGAACGCTACCTGCTTGCCGTAGAGATCGAGCAGCGAGCCGACGCCGGAGACGCCACCGACGCTGAGGTGTTGTGGGCCAAACGATTCAAGACCAGCAAGGCGTTTATCGCCGGAAAAGACCTTCACGAAATGCGCACCCGCCAGG
>NZ_JAUOSC010001053.1:0-270 GCF_030548285.1 Gilvimarinus sp. 1_MG-2023 | reverse complement strand
GACCGGGTCGATGCCATGACCTTTGGTCTGGGTTCCGGCATTGCCGGTATTGCCGGGGTGGCGTTGAGCCAGCTGACCAACGTGGGGCCGAACCTGGGCCAGGCGTATATTATTGATTCGTTTATGGTGGTGGTCTTTGGCGGTGTCGGCAATCTGCTCGGCACGCTGGTGGCAGCCTTCTCGCTGGGTATTGCCAACAAGTTTCTGGAACCGGTTACGGGAGCGGTGCTGGCCAGTATCCTGGTGTTGGTCTTTATCATTCTGTTTATC
>NZ_JAUOSC010001052.1:0-270 GCF_030548285.1 Gilvimarinus sp. 1_MG-2023 | reverse complement strand
GCAGTTGATCCAGTCGTTGGGCTGTAAGGCTGGTCTGGTGTTTAACCCGGCTACGCCATTACATTACCTTGATTATGTGATGGACAAGCTTGATGTGATCCTGCTGATGTCGGTCAACCCGGGGTTTGGTGGCCAGTCGTTTATTCCGGGTACACTGGATAAGCTGCGCCAGGTACGTCAGCGCATCGATGCGTCCGGGCTGGATATTCGTCTGGAAATCGATGGCGGCGTCAAGGTTGATAATATTCAGGAGATTGCCGAAGCCGGGGC
>NZ_JAUOSC010001051.1:0-270 GCF_030548285.1 Gilvimarinus sp. 1_MG-2023 | reverse complement strand
CCTCGATGGTGTTAGCACGGCCGTTTGGGGTATCGGCGCAATGAATAACAATCGTGTCTATATGCGAGAGTTCGCGGGGGCTGCCCATTACATACTCCTGACCTCGGTCTGTTCAGTGGGAACAAGTGATAAGGTCAGGTTACGCGGGCGGGCGGCGGGGGTGGTTTAACGTGGGTTTTAGAATTTATGGCCGATGCAAACAGAGTTGCACGCGCGTTTTGCGATATCAATCCGCAAGTTTTTACTGACGGTTATCCAGCAGTTATGCCC
>NZ_JAUOSC010001050.1:0-270 GCF_030548285.1 Gilvimarinus sp. 1_MG-2023 | reverse complement strand
GAGTGGCACGAAAAATACCCTGCTGCGTCCCCGCCTGTCCCAGTACCGACATCACCAGCTCACGCGGAATCCGCCCGAGCAGACCAACAAAGACAGATGCCGAAATAATCCCCCACCACATGGCGTTGACCATTTCGAACGAGGTGTGCATCAGGGTGGATACCCAGGTTAATCCGACATCGCCCAGTGACAACCAGCCCAGATAACCGGCAACGACAAACAGGCCGCTGCCCCACAATACCCAGTCAAACGAGGCACTCGGGGCACAGC
>NZ_JAUOSC010000105.1:0-490 GCF_030548285.1 Gilvimarinus sp. 1_MG-2023 | reverse complement strand
GCCCAATGTTGCAAGCCATTGCAGAGACGACAAACAAAGGCACAACAAGGCAACAACGACACCCATGCCGAAGCACAGGTGCCAGTTTGTACCAGACGGATCAAGCCGGTTATTGCTGCTCCAGCCAGCGCCCCAGTACTTCCCGTTCGGCATCGGTCATCCCGCTTTTGTTCATAAACGGCATATCGTGGGTATGCACCGCCCGCGCCAGGATCCGGTCTTTCATGGCCTTGATCTGGTCGAGGTTATCGAACATCACTCCTCCCGGTGATACCTTGAAAATATCATCGCTCGGGTTGGCAGCATGACACGCGGTACAGTGCTGTCCGACAATGCCTAACGCCTGTACGTCGGTGACCGCTGGCCCTCCGGTTCCGGCACTGACACTCTGTTCAGAAGGCTTGCTTACCCAGGCAATGACCATACAGCCAGCCAGGGCCGACACCAGAATCATCGGTTTCACCACACCGTGATGGCGCAGGTTGAAAAA
>NZ_JAUOSC010001049.1:0-270 GCF_030548285.1 Gilvimarinus sp. 1_MG-2023 | reverse complement strand
GGATGGGGGTGGCTGACAGCAATATACGGCTTTCGGCTGTTACTGTGGCGGCAACGATGTCTTTGGCGCGTTGATTGCCGCGCTTTTGGTAAAGATTACGTAGCTTGTGGGCTTCGTCGAAGACGACCAGGTTCCAGCAGATGAGCTGGCTCTGGTGCTTTTGCCGAGCCAGGTATTCGTAGGAAACGATGACGATTTTGTCGACGTGTTGGAGCGGATTGGATAGCCCTTTTTTTTTCAGGCCTTTGGCAATGTTGCTGTCGATGATGA
>NZ_JAUOSC010001048.1:0-270 GCF_030548285.1 Gilvimarinus sp. 1_MG-2023 | reverse complement strand
GGCCTGGGGCTGGGGTTGGCGATTGTCCGGCGGATTCTGTTGTTGCTGGAACTGCCAGTAAAGGTGCACTCGGTACTGGGTGCCGGGACGGAGTTTGTGGTAACGCTGCCGCTGGCGGAGTCGTTACCGGAAGACGCAGTGCTGGATCAGAACCGCGAATCCAGTGCTCTGAATCAGGATGTGTTCAAGGGGCTGGCGGTTATGGTGGTGGATAACGAGGCCGCCATTGTTAATGCCATGACCGATTTGCTGCAATCCTGGGGCAGTGAC
>NZ_JAUOSC010001047.1:0-270 GCF_030548285.1 Gilvimarinus sp. 1_MG-2023 | reverse complement strand
GACCCACTGTACACAGCGAAACAACTAAAAATTAAAAGAACTAAAATAATGAATAATAACTGATAGTCTAATGTACTATTTTTTTTCTGCATGTTCTAACCTTTTACCCTTTCAAAAATTTAAAACAAAAAAGCATCTTAAAATTTCAATAGAAACATTGTATATTTAACAATTAGTACATCATCAAGAAAACCGATAGCAAACATATAATCAGGAATCATATCAATCGTCAAAATAAAATAAATCAAAGCTCCACCCAAAAGTGTAACC
>NZ_JAUOSC010001046.1:0-270 GCF_030548285.1 Gilvimarinus sp. 1_MG-2023 | reverse complement strand
GGAATACGAAGTGACCACTGATCCGAAAACCGGTCTGTCATTGATGTATTACCCGACCCGCTCCGGCCTCGAAGACCGGATCTTCCGCCTGCAAACCGGTAATTCCGCGGCTTCCGTACCATTACCGCGTACCCAGCACCAGGTCCACAACGTCCGCATCAGCAAGCTGGACAACGACGTTCTGGACGTCAAAGCCAAGTGGCAAACCGTATTTACCCGCATGGGTATGACCGAGCAGTTCTACGGTGACGTGACTTACAGGCTGGTGCC
>NZ_JAUOSC010001045.1:0-270 GCF_030548285.1 Gilvimarinus sp. 1_MG-2023 | reverse complement strand
CCCCTGTGGTTACGCCGGGCTGGAAATGACTCAGGTGGTTCGGGAAGCACCAAACGCCGGATTAAACATCGATCAGGTGGCTGGGCAGCTGGAACAACAGCTGATCCGTCACCTGGGTTTCACAACGATCACGCGCCCGGCATAATCTGCCGCGCCAGATCCAAATTATACATCCTGGTTGCGGTGATCCCGCTGACCGGGCAGGCTGGGGTAAACAGATGACTGAACGAGTAAAAGCGGTACAAGGGCAAAAATTACGTGGTGCTGACA
>NZ_JAUOSC010001044.1:0-270 GCF_030548285.1 Gilvimarinus sp. 1_MG-2023 | reverse complement strand
CCATGCCTGAGAAAATGGAAATCAAGAAATTTGATCCCGTTGTTCGCAAGCATGTGATGTACAAGGAAGCCAAGATCAAGTAATTGATTCTTCCTGTACAGGCTTGAAAAACCCGGTTATAGCTTAGGCTATCCGGGTTTTTTTATGTCTGGCGTTTGCTGTCTAGAGCTTTGTGCGCTCTGTTTGCGGTTTATATTTGATACTGTCAGAGCGGCCTCTGCAGGCTGTCTGTTTGCCGCGGTGCCAGAACATCATGCCCAACAAGCGTCC
>NZ_JAUOSC010001043.1:0-270 GCF_030548285.1 Gilvimarinus sp. 1_MG-2023 | reverse complement strand
AGCTGTGATGTATCGTGCTCAACTGAGACTAGGCCGCCTGTGTAAAAGTTACGCGTAGCTTTCGCTCCTTACCGCCCATTGTCCGCCTGCCATGTAGACTCGATTTTTTGCCACCAGTAATCAAGTTGGAGCTTTTCCAGGGTTTTAAGCCTCATTTCCGGGTCATCGTTATAGGGCGCAAGCTGCTGCAGCCACTCACGCAATTTTTGCTCGCTTAGCGTGTGTTCATCCCACCCCTCTACAATGACTACAGGGAGCTGGGAATAGGCG
>NZ_JAUOSC010001042.1:0-270 GCF_030548285.1 Gilvimarinus sp. 1_MG-2023 | reverse complement strand
GCTATATAGTGGGTGGCAAGCTACAATAACCCAGCATTGGCCGAAGCCTGCTTGTTGCTGCCAGACGAGTGCTTCGGGTATCCCGTAATCCAGATCGACAGGAATGATTCATGATTATCAAACCGAGAGTGCGCGGTTTTATGTGTGTAACAACCCAACCAAGTGGTTGTGAAGCAAACGTTAAAGAGCAAATTGACTTTATCAAGGCACAGGGCAAGATCGATATGCCCAAGCGTGTCCTGGTGATTGGTGCTTCGACCGGTTATGGCC
>NZ_JAUOSC010001041.1:0-270 GCF_030548285.1 Gilvimarinus sp. 1_MG-2023 | reverse complement strand
AAAAAAGTAGTGGGCGTAAAAATACACCGCTACCAGAATCAGCACCGATAATTGCCAGTTAAAACCAAAGTCGGCGATATGGCTCTCAACCTGATGGGAAAACCAGCCAACCAGCCCCAGTTTATTCAGGAAGGTTGCCATCATAACCAGTGCTGAGAACCAGACGACGGTGTCCCAGGCGGATTTTTATTTCAGTATATCGTCCCACTTCAATACGCCAGACACCAGCAAGACCGATAACCCGAGAAAAGCCACGGCGGTGGTATTAAC
>NZ_JAUOSC010001040.1:0-270 GCF_030548285.1 Gilvimarinus sp. 1_MG-2023 | reverse complement strand
AGGAAGGGCAGCGGGTATTTCTGCCTTTGTGTGGCAAAACACTGGATATTGGCTGGCTGCTGGGGCAGGGCGTGCAGGTTGCCGGTGCCGAGTTAAACGAAAGCGCGATTCAGGCCTTGTTTGCAGAGCTGGGAGTGACGCCAGAGATTCGTCAGGTCGGGCCTTTGTTACAGTATCAGGCCGATGGCCTGGATATTTTTGTGGGGGATATCTTTGACCTCAGTGCCGACGTACTGGGTGAGGTGGATGCCATCTATGACCGCGCAGCAC
>NZ_JAUOSC010000104.1:0-491 GCF_030548285.1 Gilvimarinus sp. 1_MG-2023 | reverse complement strand
AGCGCCCGGAGCAAGGGCTGCTGGATATCCGCAAAAATCTCGGCCTGTTTGGCAATCTGCGTCCGGCCATTCTGTACCCGCAGCTGGCGGATGCTTCAACCCTGAAACCGGAAGTGGTCTCCGGGCTGGATATCCTGATTGTACGTGAACTGACAGGCGGCATTTATTTTGGTCAGCCACGGGGTGTACGGACACTGGAAAATGGCGAGCGTGAAGGCTACAACACCTACGTCTATAACGAATCCGAGATCCGTCGTATCGGTCGAGTGGCATTCGAATCAGCCATGAAGCGCAACAAAAAGCTCTGCTCGGTTGACAAGGCCAACGTACTGGAAGTGACCGTGCTGTGGCGCGAAATCATGGAAGAAATGTCAAAAGACTATCCGGAAGTCGAGCTGTCGCATATGTATGTCGACAATGCCGCCATGCAGCTGGTACGTGCTCCAAAACAGTTCGATGTACTGGTTACCGGCAATATGTTTGGCGATATC
>NZ_JAUOSC010001039.1:0-270 GCF_030548285.1 Gilvimarinus sp. 1_MG-2023 | reverse complement strand
GGTCAAACCAACGCTTCAATGCATAAGCTTGAAAAAGCGCACCATAATTATCACTAAAATGAAATGTCAAAATACCTACTCTCACAATCCCCACCCTATTATATTTTTCCTTATCCATGTAAAATATGAGATAAAATCAGAGTTTGAAAAATTATCCAAATAAAATTTCTACAAAATCAACTCATACCACCTGAATCCAACTAATAACCACAATATTTGAACGATCACGAACCAAACTGATGACATTGGTCACTGGAAGAACCCAACTCC
>NZ_JAUOSC010001038.1:0-270 GCF_030548285.1 Gilvimarinus sp. 1_MG-2023 | reverse complement strand
ACTTGGTCGTTGGTGGTGCCTGTTTTGCCAGCCAGGTCATGACGATTAAGTGCTCTGGCCCGGCGACCGGTACCGCGCTGGATAACATCCTTGAGCATGTTCACCATCAGGAAGTTGGTGCGTTTGTCCATCACCCGTGGAGCCAGGGTTGGTTCAGTGGCTGTTTCTGGCGCTGCGGTAGTGGATGCCTGGTCGTTAATCGTAGCTGCTGGAGCATTGGCTGATGAGTTGTCGCACTGGCGGCAAGCGATTTCCGGAGTAGCAGCAAAC
>NZ_JAUOSC010001037.1:0-270 GCF_030548285.1 Gilvimarinus sp. 1_MG-2023 | reverse complement strand
AGGATCAGCACAACATCCAATAAACGAAACAGAGCGCTATAAGTATTTTGATACGATCGAATCATTCCCTGAGCTGTCATCACACGTCTCTCATTAACATTGTTTGACCCAACCTGAACACATCCATAACCATGCCTATCCATCTACTTCTGATTTACTGTTTACCTACTTCTCCGTACCCAGGCTTTTACTTGCACCCAGGCTGGTATCTTTGGCGGCCCGTCCAATCCAGCCATCACATGGAAAACAACATCAATCTTACAGTCGTTA
>NZ_JAUOSC010001036.1:0-270 GCF_030548285.1 Gilvimarinus sp. 1_MG-2023 | reverse complement strand
GCATTGGCAACTCAAACTGGCGCCAGCGTGCCAGACTGATCTGGCTGGCGCCGTACAAGGCAACCACACCCAGAATCAGATACACACCATGACGAATCGCAAAATACGCCGCATTACCGGTCAGTTTTTCGCCAATACCGGTAGACGCCGAAGCCACCATGACCCAGCCCAGCACCATCAGCAGCAACCAGGGAACAAAATGTTGATCACGGGCTTGCCAGCGCAGACTGTCAATCATCCATCAGACTCCCGACCAAGGCGCCAAAATGC
>NZ_JAUOSC010001035.1:0-270 GCF_030548285.1 Gilvimarinus sp. 1_MG-2023 | reverse complement strand
CCATACCGCTCACCACATCGCCACCGCGCCAGACGACGCTGGCACCGGTCAATATTTCTGTTGCGGTAAACGTACCGGTGTTATCAAGACTGCCGTAGCTCACAATCGGTGTCGCGTTATCCAGTGCCATAATCAAGGCCAGGCCGCCACTGCCGGTATAGGGAACCCCATCAATGTCATAACGCGTTGTTTCTGTCACAGCCACCACCAGATCGCCAAATTCGCCGCTGCGGTGCCGCATGGGGCGAATCGCCAGGGTAATCTCTGCAG
>NZ_JAUOSC010001034.1:0-270 GCF_030548285.1 Gilvimarinus sp. 1_MG-2023 | reverse complement strand
AAGCGGTATTTTCAACCTCGGTACCGGCCAGTGCCAGAGCTTTAATGACGTCGCTGATGCCGTGATCGACTGGCATCAGGAACAAGGCAACCCGGCCCGTAAAGAATACATGGCGTTTCCAGATCACCTTAAAGGCGCTTACCAAAGCTTTACCGAGGCTGATATCAGTGCCTTGCGGGCAGCCGGGTATGACCAGGCCTTCGCCGATGTCAAAACCGGTGTCCATGCGTATATGAACTGGCTCAACCAGCGCTGATACAGCGTCTACAC
>NZ_JAUOSC010001033.1:0-270 GCF_030548285.1 Gilvimarinus sp. 1_MG-2023 | reverse complement strand
AACGGTATTGGGGCTTACCTTGCACAGCTCGGATATTTCCGGCACCAGTCTTTATATCAGTAACGCGGCGCAACTTCCTCTCACCGATTTGCCGCTGTTATCCCATCTGTCGCTGGATGCCAGTCAGGAGACGATCAATCAGGTCATACGACTGGCTCAGGGCTGCCAACGCGGTGCCGCCATCCGGGTTCGTTGTCTCTCGAGCGAAACGGATTTGCCGCTGATCAAACGGTTTGCCCAGCGGCTGAACCACGCCAGGGATAGCACCTG
>NZ_JAUOSC010001032.1:0-270 GCF_030548285.1 Gilvimarinus sp. 1_MG-2023 | reverse complement strand
GGGAGGAAGTGTATTTTATGCTTGGCGACAGCAAGTCGATACAGGCCCCTGGCTGGGCTGTGCCCAAACCGATGCATAACCACGGCAACTATATAGGTAGCGTTGGCAATTTGTGTCGCTGGCTGGGTCAGCAGGCAGAAGAACTCGGCGTTGAAATCTATCCGGGCTTCCCGGCGGCAGAAGTATTGCTTGAAGATGGGGTGGTCAAGGGTGTGATTACCGGGGATATGGGCGTGGATGCCGAGGGCAATCCCAAGGACAGTTACACTC
>NZ_JAUOSC010001031.1:0-270 GCF_030548285.1 Gilvimarinus sp. 1_MG-2023 | reverse complement strand
GCCTCAAACGACAAGGTGCCTTCGCTCCGCTGGTTCACTGCGTTCAGAGCCGTATAGGACGGGGCAGTCTCTGCGATCTCGGTGGTGCCTGTTGTGTTGCTGCTGTCGGTATCAACTACCGTGCTGGTTTTTTCTTGAATCAGGAAATTGGCAATTTCCCAGGTCGCGGAATTGGCCGGGTCACTGGTGTAAACAAACGCGACATAAATCGTCTGACCAATATACGCAGACAGATCGATCTCACCGGAGCTGATGGCATCGGTATAACCC
>NZ_JAUOSC010001030.1:0-270 GCF_030548285.1 Gilvimarinus sp. 1_MG-2023 | reverse complement strand
TGATCAGATCAAGCGGGATAACGGGTTACCTGTGTTTGCTAACGAATCGTTTAAAGTGAATTTGTCATCCAGGTTTTATGCTGCAAAACAAGAGCACAAAAAAACGTCTTGACAACCACTAAGCAGGATAGGCATGGAAAATAATCCAGAACCGAAAAAAGAGGCCAGAGGCGCAAAGCCTGGCAACCGCAACGCCGCCAAATCGGGCGGCCTCGATACCGGGTTTAGCGGTCGCTGCCATAGCCGCGACAAATCGCAGTGGGTGAAGGC
>NZ_JAUOSC010000103.1:0-491 GCF_030548285.1 Gilvimarinus sp. 1_MG-2023 | reverse complement strand
GGATATACCTGGCACCATCCAGTGCGGCCTTGGTGTCGGCGATGCCCTTGTCGGCGGAGACAAACGCAGTGGCTTCAGACTCGGGGGTCAGGTTCGGATTATCCAACAGACGTTCGGCCAGTGGTGCCAGTCCGGCTTCGATGGCGATCTGGCCTTTGGTGCGGCGATTTTTCTTGTAGGGCAAGTACAGGTCTTCGAGCCGGGTTTTGGTATAGGCAGTCAGTAGCTCCCGCTGTAGTTCCGGGGTCAGCTTGCCCTGCTCACCAATGCTTTTCAGGATGCTGTCGCGACGATCTTCCATCTCGCGCAGATAACGCAATCGCTCTTCCAGATTACGCAGCTGGGTGTCATCCAGTGCTCCGGTGACTTCTTTCCGGTAGCGGGAAATAAACGGTACGGTGGCACCTTCATCCAGCAAGGCAACGGCAGCCGATACCTGTTGCGGACGGATATTGAGTTCTTCGGCAAGGCGTTGGCCTATGGATTCGAGC
>NZ_JAUOSC010001029.1:0-271 GCF_030548285.1 Gilvimarinus sp. 1_MG-2023 | reverse complement strand
GATTGTTATTGCTTCTTGGTTTTGGTTTTAAGCATTTGGTTGATAAATTGTTTTGGATTTTTGTTAATATTTCTGAAGGTGGTTGTGTTCATTGTCTTTGAATTTATGATTGTTATAATTGTTTTTTTTTTTGTGGTGTGGTTGTTTGTGTTATGTTGTTTTGTGTTTGTTGTTTTTTTTTTTTTTTTTGTTTGTTTTGTTGTTTTGGGTTGTTTTGTTTGGTTTGTTTTTGTTTTTGTTGTCAACACCCAAGAGCACACAGATACTGATC
>NZ_JAUOSC010001028.1:0-271 GCF_030548285.1 Gilvimarinus sp. 1_MG-2023 | reverse complement strand
TCCACACACAATTGGCGATACTGATCACCATTGCCGTGAGTTTGCATGTGCTGGCTGTGTGCTGGCATGAATACAAAGGTGAACGCCTGACTCAGGCAATGATCACCGGCATCCGCGATATCCGTGGACAACCACCGCGTTTGCTGAGCTAGCGCCTTGCCGCCGGGTTACTATTCATCAGTATCAGTTTGTCCGTTGGCTACCTGGCCATTTCGATGAGAGTGTTTATATGACAAGTTATGCAGAAGACCTGATCCTGCCCAGACACAAC
>NZ_JAUOSC010001027.1:0-271 GCF_030548285.1 Gilvimarinus sp. 1_MG-2023 | reverse complement strand
CGACTGGACCGGTGTACTGACGTTAATTGATACCTTGCCTGCTGACCTGCAAGCCTCGGATCGCTGGCAATACTGGTATGCCAATGCGGTGCAGAATCAACCGGGCGATAGCGCGGCAGCAGAGATGCAAACCGTCGAGCAAACCTGGACCCAGCTGGCACAATCGCGCTCGTTTTATGGTTTTCTGGCCGCGACCCATCAACAACTGCCTTTTAATCTGAATAATCAGCCGTTTAGCGTCAATACGGATGTACTCACAGAGATACAGAAT
>NZ_JAUOSC010001026.1:0-271 GCF_030548285.1 Gilvimarinus sp. 1_MG-2023 | reverse complement strand
GAACAGCGTCGGGCATATATGGCCGCTTCATCCTGATAGCAACAGCAATAGACACAAAAAAACCGCTCTTGTAGCGGTTTTTTGTGTCTGTTTATCGGCATCGTCTTATCGGCATCGTCCGCCTCCAGTTATGACTCCAGAATAGAGACCAGCTCTCTGGCTTTGTTTAACGCCGGGCTGATGCTTTCTGCCTCCAGGATACTGTCGGGGCGATAGATCAACAAAAACCCGTCGCTCAGTTCAATATTGATCGAGTCATGCTGCTCCAGCC
>NZ_JAUOSC010001025.1:0-271 GCF_030548285.1 Gilvimarinus sp. 1_MG-2023 | reverse complement strand
GATCATGGCTGAGCTGGGCACCCAGATGACGGATTTCACTGCGGGCAGCAATCAGCGCCTTGTCAAAATTCTCCAGTTCCTGCTCAATGTCTTCGACCGTTTGGTCGACCACCACAATCAGGTCTGCCGCCGGGGTAATCACGTAACCGGTGCCAAGGCCGACACCCGCCGCCCCCGGTGCACCGTTAAAACGGGTACTTTTGCGTTCGGTGCTGGCAGGTGACAGCTCCAGAATATTTCCGGTCGCTTCAGCGTGGGCAATCACTCCGGC
>NZ_JAUOSC010001024.1:0-271 GCF_030548285.1 Gilvimarinus sp. 1_MG-2023 | reverse complement strand
ACCCAGGGCTATGAAGCCATGATTGGCGAACTGGACGACTACCTCAAAGCCATTACCGGCTTCGATGCCATCTGCATGCAGCCCAACTCCGGTGCCCAAGGTGAATACACCGGATTGCTGGCCATCCGCAAATACCACGAAAGCCGCGGCGACGGGCATCGTAACGTTTGCCTGATTCCACGCTCTGCCCACGGCACCAACCCCGCCTCCGCCCAACTGGCGGGTATGCGAGTGGTTGTGACCAACTGCGACGACCAGGGCAACGTTGACT
>NZ_JAUOSC010001023.1:0-271 GCF_030548285.1 Gilvimarinus sp. 1_MG-2023 | reverse complement strand
GTCTCCTATCGTGGATGCTGAGATTGAGCATTATCTGGCCGAAAAACCGCTGAACTTTCGTGCGACGCTAGATAGACAAGAAGCTTATGCCGATGCCTCTTATGTTGTGATTGCAACACCTACGGATTACGACACGGCAACCAACTACTTTAATACCTCTACGGTAGAGAGTGTGGTTCGGGATGTGATGGCAATCAATCCTACCGCTGTGATGGTGTTAAAATCGACGGTTCCAGTAGGCTTTACGAAGCGCTTGAAGGAGGAATTGAAC
>NZ_JAUOSC010001022.1:0-271 GCF_030548285.1 Gilvimarinus sp. 1_MG-2023 | reverse complement strand
CGCCCATGGTACGCAAGATATCCAGTCGTTCGGAACTACCTGCCGTGGCAGTCACGGTTAACCCTTGATGCAACGCCAGCTGCAAGACCATGCGGCCAACACCACCAAGCCCTCCCAGCACCAGCAATTGACTGTCTGACGAGGGTCGCAAACGCTGGAATATTTCCATCGCCGTCAGCGCCACCACAGGCAAACAGGCGGCGGCCTCATTGGTCAGATTGGCTGGGGCACGAGCGAGCAGGCGCGCATCGGCAAGCACATACTCACACAC
>NZ_JAUOSC010001021.1:0-271 GCF_030548285.1 Gilvimarinus sp. 1_MG-2023 | reverse complement strand
CAGCGTGCCATGGGCCTGGGGCACCATTGGACTGGGTTACAACGTGGAAATGATCAAGGCGCGACTGGGTGATATGCCCGCCGATACCCTCGACCTGATCTTTGACCCCAAAATCTCTGCCAAACTGCAAGACTGTGGTATTGGCATTCTGGACTCCCCGGCAGAAGTGATGTCGATTGCCCTCAACTACGCCGGTCTTGATCCTAACTCAGAAAGCAAAAGCGACCTCGGCAAAGCCGAAGCCCTGATGAAAGCCAACCGTGACAACTAC
>NZ_JAUOSC010001020.1:0-271 GCF_030548285.1 Gilvimarinus sp. 1_MG-2023 | reverse complement strand
GCATCAACCCAGAACAACAAATCCCCCTACTGGGGATACCCCGAATCATTCATAAAAGTTACTTAAAAATACTTGGCCAAAATTGATATTTTGCGTAAAAAACGACCTCGTTTTTTACTGTTCATGGCAGAGAATGTGCAGAAGTTCCTTGCTTCAGGCTTGACCAAACCCAGGGGTCTACCTATAAAGTGTCGCCACAACTGGGCTGAGTTAACACGTATTTAAGGGTAAAACGGAGAATATGGGCAGATCGCTGGTAATTGTGGAATCG
>NZ_JAUOSC010000102.1:0-493 GCF_030548285.1 Gilvimarinus sp. 1_MG-2023 | reverse complement strand
GGCCAGGCCAGACATAACGTTTTCCCAGTTTTCACCGTAAGGATCGGCTGTACCGATCAGGCCAAGGGTTTTAACCCCTTCCTTTTGCATTTGCTCAATCAGAGCGGCGGCAATCAGATCATCATTCTGAGTGGTTTTGAAAACCCATTTTTTCTGTTCTGTCATCGGCAGTACTACTGCGGCAGTACCGACAGGAGCCAGCATTGGCGTGCCGGATTCGGCAGCAAACTGGATCACGCCCATGGCGGCGGCGGAACCACTTGGCCCAATGATGGCGTCCACTTTTTCTTCATCGATCAGCTTTTTGAAGGCTTTAACGGCTGCTGTTGGATCACTGCTGTCATCGAGAGAAATGTACCGGATTTTTTCACCGCCGGCGGAGTCTGGCAGCAATGCAACGGTGTTCTTTTGTGGAATACCCACCAGCGCGATCGGCCCGGTTGCCGATGTCACTACGCCAATCTTGATATCGGCTTGAGCCGCGTTAAACCCC
>NZ_JAUOSC010001019.1:0-271 GCF_030548285.1 Gilvimarinus sp. 1_MG-2023 | reverse complement strand
ACTCACAACAAGCAGGTATGATAGCCAGCCATTGCACAGGCACTCACAGGAGACAAGGTATGCTGATCGTATTGGCGCTGCTGGCCGGATTTATCATTGGCGGCGGAGGAGTAGGTTTTTGGCTCAGTCGTCGCTGGCAGCAACAGGTAAAAGACGCTGAAACCAGTCTGACGGAACTGCTCAGTCAGCATCAGCAAGAACAGGAAGCAGCCAAGACATTACGGCAACAGGCGGCAGATCTCAGCTATCAGCTCAACGAAGCCAACAAAAC
>NZ_JAUOSC010001018.1:0-271 GCF_030548285.1 Gilvimarinus sp. 1_MG-2023 | reverse complement strand
CGGCAAATGGGGCTTTTTTCGCGACAATTTCGTGCGGTTGATGGTTGGAGCAAATCGCCAGTTCGCCAGCGTTGACCGCTGCCAGCAGTGCCTGCCGGTCTGCTTCGCTGCGTAACGACGGCAGCAGGTGGTAGCGGCTGTCGTAGCCGTTGACCTGGGCGTCGGTGTAACAGAGATTGGCGATGGCGACGTCGGCGCTGACCTGTAATCCACGCTGGCGAGCTTCCCGCAGCATACTGACACTGCGGGCGCAGCTGATCTGGCTGATATG
>NZ_JAUOSC010001017.1:0-271 GCF_030548285.1 Gilvimarinus sp. 1_MG-2023 | reverse complement strand
CGGTAAAGCTGTAGCTGGATTGGGTTTCGTAGTCGGGATCGGCCAACAGGGTCACTTCACCCGTGCTGCTGTCGATGCTAAACAGGGCGGCATCGTCACCTGAGAGCGAGAAAGTCACACCATCGGAAATATCAGCAGAGTCATCCGCAGTGGCGGTATACACCACCTGTCCGGCACCAGAGTTTTCATCGATCGAGGTGGCCGTAGCGCCAGATGTAATGCTTGGCGCTGCTTCATCCAGGTTATTGACCGCCAAGGTGACGGTTTGATC
>NZ_JAUOSC010001016.1:0-271 GCF_030548285.1 Gilvimarinus sp. 1_MG-2023 | reverse complement strand
ATCCATCAGATTGTCGTGTTCGGGCTCACTGACTTCTGTTTCCGGCTCGGCAGCCAGTTCTTCACTATTGTCTTCAAAGGCAGAGAGATCAAATTCCACACCCTGGTCGTCGGCAGAAATCGTGACCTCGTCGGTATGGTGCTCGTCGCTATCCGCCAGGCTATCCAGTGAAAAGTCCATGCCGTTATCATCTGCGGCCGGAAGGTCGGCTTCGATATCGTCGCCCTGATCCAGCGCGGTTTCGAAATCCATCGCATCGTCACCCAGCACA
>NZ_JAUOSC010001015.1:0-272 GCF_030548285.1 Gilvimarinus sp. 1_MG-2023 | reverse complement strand
GTTTCGAGCCCCGCTCGCATGCTACGGAAAGTCCAGCTGCTATTCAGGGGATTCAACGGCTGGTACAGGCTCTGTCGAGTCATCCGGGACCAAACGTGAACGGGGCGCATGGCGTCCATTATTTTCGCATTCAGTTTATAGAGCATAATCTGTTTCCTTCGCTTTGCCTGACACGCAGGCCTGGTAAGTAATTAAAATCCTAACAGAAATAGAGCGATTCATCGGAGGAAGGGTTAGGTCGAAATCATCTATAAATCAGACAGCCAATAACC
>NZ_JAUOSC010001014.1:0-272 GCF_030548285.1 Gilvimarinus sp. 1_MG-2023 | reverse complement strand
CCATAGTTCAACGGCATTACCTACCGCCGCACCGTCCACATCGGTCAAATCAACGGTCATCATATCCATCGACACCCGACCCAGAAGACGCGTGCGCTGACCGTTCACGATCACCGGCGTCCCCTCTTCTGCCTGACGTGGATACCCATCAGCATAACCCATCGCAATCGTCCCGATCCGGGTTGGTTTGGTTGCCACAACACGACTGCCGTAGCCGACACTGTCGCCATTCTGAACCCAGCGGGTCGCAATCACCTCGGTAACCAGCGACA
>NZ_JAUOSC010001013.1:0-272 GCF_030548285.1 Gilvimarinus sp. 1_MG-2023 | reverse complement strand
CCATCTGGAGGAATACTGCCATGCCGTAACCCAACCCCACCAGCCCCAGGGGTTTTAACTCATCCAGCATGCCGGTGGCTGTTTTTCCATGCAGCAAAAACATCGCATCTTCGGGGGTATTCACCAAATACGGCGCAAACAGTGCAGCAAAATCCGGACGCCGGTTGGCCATTTCCCCTGCCGTCAGAAATGCCATATCCAACGCCCCGGTCTGTAACTGTTGCAACATTTGCGCTTCGTTACCCAGCTGGCCGGATGGAAAAACCAGGACC
>NZ_JAUOSC010001012.1:0-272 GCF_030548285.1 Gilvimarinus sp. 1_MG-2023 | reverse complement strand
GAGCTGGACCTCGATGGCCAACTGGCACTGTTACGCGCCCGGGTAATGATCATCGGATTGGGTGGATTGGGCTCTCCGGTTGCACTGTATCTGGCCGCCAGCGGTGTGGGCGAGTTGATCCTGGTCGATGACGATCAGGTGGAATTGTCCAACCTGCAGCGCCAGATTATCCACGGCGATGCCGACCTCGGGCGCGCCAAAGTCGATTCCGCCGCGACCAACCTGCGAGCACTCAACCCGGACTGCCAGGTAACAGCCATTCAGCGTCGAGC
>NZ_JAUOSC010001011.1:0-272 GCF_030548285.1 Gilvimarinus sp. 1_MG-2023 | reverse complement strand
ATATAAAGATATTTAGTAAGTCAAGAACGAATGATCTTATTTTAAAATATTTTTTTCTCAATTAAATTATATAATTGATAATTATAAACTTTGGTGAATTTAGGGAATTTTGTGTGGTATAGTTTTTATTAACAAATGAAGGAACACTAAATTTAGGTGGTACAAAGTTATTTTTTAAATCTGTCGATAGAATTTCGGTTATATATATTGACTCTGTGGCGCACCCCACAGTTTATAATTTAAGACGAGCGGGAGGGACAGGATGTATAAGG
>NZ_JAUOSC010001010.1:0-272 GCF_030548285.1 Gilvimarinus sp. 1_MG-2023 | reverse complement strand
CGTTGAAGGAACCGATGTGCGGACCGACATCGTCAAACACTACTCCGTGGCCCGTGTGTCACTGGAAGTGCCTTATGTCATGCCGGATCGCAAAACCATGTATCTGACCGACGACCAGTCAACCGGTGGCGGTTTGTTTATGTACATTGCCGACGAAGCAGAAGACCTGAGTGCGGGTACCCTGTACGCCATGAAATGGAACCAGACCGATTCCGGTAGCGACGATAACGCCTTTATGGGCGCGGCGGACATCGAATGGATCAGTCTCGGCC
>NZ_JAUOSC010000101.1:0-493 GCF_030548285.1 Gilvimarinus sp. 1_MG-2023 | reverse complement strand
GCATTAAGCGTTACAATAGCAGCAAATGCGTATAGGAAACCGGGCAAGCCATTACCATGATCGCTGTTTGATTTCTGCCAAATGGCAATAATCGCAATCACCGGCACCAGCGCCGCAACACGCAACATCTTGGTATAAATGGCAACATCACCCACCGTATCGGAAATAGCGTAACCAGCCCCGGCTACCTGGGCGACATCATGAATGGATATACCGATCAAGACACCGGCACTTTGAGCGTTAATACCCAGTACATCCACCAGAAATGGATAACTGATCATGGCAATACTACCGATTCCGGTGACGCTGGCAGCAATATAAGGAAGAATCCGGGACGTCCCCTGACGAGCACTCAATACTGCCGCCACTGCCATCGCAGCTGACGCGCCGCAAATAGCCACCGCTGCGCCACCAATCAGCCAGCACTCCGTCGGTAGCCGTAACCAGCGACCAATCACCCAGGCCAACAGAATTGTCAGCGGAACACTCAGAC
>NZ_JAUOSC010001009.1:0-272 GCF_030548285.1 Gilvimarinus sp. 1_MG-2023 | reverse complement strand
AGCCCGCACCGAGCCAGAAGCATTACCCGAGCTACACCAGCCGATACAAAAGTCTGCTGCAGCGTCCATTCCCGCGCCAAATAACACTGTCACATCAGCCTCAGAGGAGGCGCCTGCGCCGCAGTTACAGCCGGAAACCAAAACAGAGCTGCAGCAAAGACAAGCTTATTTAGAAGAAACGCAAAAGCAGAAATTGCAGGCGTTACTTAATCAGGGAATACAACTACAGGCGCCTGTTAAAACCAAGCCACAAACAGCGCAAGTGGTAATAG
>NZ_JAUOSC010001008.1:0-272 GCF_030548285.1 Gilvimarinus sp. 1_MG-2023 | reverse complement strand
CGGCAGCCCAGTTGAAAGATGTTTTTCATGAGTTTGAGCAGGTCCATGCCCGTGAGGATACCCGCGCCGGAGGCATTGGCCTGGGGTTGGCGATTGTCAAACGTTTGGTTGTCTGGATGGGAGGCACGGTGGATGTCAGCTCAACCCCGAATCTGGGCAGTGTATTCCGTTTTACTGTGCCGCTACGTTCCTTCGAAATGATCCGGCAGGCCACACCGCCACCCTTGCAATTCCGCCGCGTGATTCTGGTTACCGGCAACGAGGCGTTGCAG
>NZ_JAUOSC010001007.1:0-272 GCF_030548285.1 Gilvimarinus sp. 1_MG-2023 | reverse complement strand
GGGCAAGCACTAACCGCAAAACTACCCGAAGTGCGAGACCAAATGCGCGAGGCTGCCAGCGAAGAGGAAGACCACTAACACTGGTGTCAAAAAATACTGGGCGAGCTAGAAAGCCGTACCAGCTATCTCAACCCTCTTTGGTATAGCGCATCTTTTGCTATAGGGGCTACCGCCGGCTTAATCAGCGACCGCATAATCCTAGGCTTTGTCGCCGCCACTGAGGATCAAGTGTGCAAGCACCTAGAGGCACATCTGTCGCAACTGCCCGACAC
>NZ_JAUOSC010001006.1:0-272 GCF_030548285.1 Gilvimarinus sp. 1_MG-2023 | reverse complement strand
AGCAAGTGCTGACCAATCTGGTAGGGAACGCCATCAAGTTCACCCCGTCCGGCTCAGTCGCCGTTGATATCAGTCTGATTAATGTACGCGACAGTCAGGCCAACATCAGTATTACCATCAAGGATACCGGTATCGGCATGTCAGCGGAGCAGCAGAAACGCTTGTTCAGTGCTTTTAGCCAGGCCGATGCCAGTACCGCCCGCCAGTTTGGCGGCACCGGGCTGGGGCTGATTATCTCACGCGCGTTGGTGCAGTCCATGCACGGTGATATC
>NZ_JAUOSC010001005.1:0-272 GCF_030548285.1 Gilvimarinus sp. 1_MG-2023 | reverse complement strand
CGCTTATACCGTGTATTTATGTCGTGTGCCTGTGCTGTTATCACCCGCGACCGCAAGGAAGCGCTGGTTTATACCAGTGCTTCAACCGGTAGCAGGATATCGACCAGCGTCTGGTCTGGCGCCACAAACGGTGGGAACTGCAACCGCTCAATCAGGCAAAGCCCTTCGCCCAGCTCATAACCAGATGTTGGCAACCAATCATTCAGCAGCCAACTCAGAGCGCCCCGCAATCCGGCCTCTCCTCCTTGCACTCTCAACCGGGCATACTCCCC
>NZ_JAUOSC010001004.1:0-272 GCF_030548285.1 Gilvimarinus sp. 1_MG-2023 | reverse complement strand
AGCCGGCAGTGTCAGGCTTAGCGAGTCATGGTCACCGGCAATAACCTTCAGTTCCGGCACCGGTACCGGATGTGCTCCCCGACCATGATTCAGAATCACCGCAATACGTAACAAGCGCGTCAGCTGGATAACAAAAGCCCGGCTTTCCGGAGACAGGGTTGCAAATTCACCCAGATTGAATTTACGTCGGTGACAACGTACCAGGGCCGCCAGTTTGGCTTGCCCTTGGCGGGTAAAGCCCAGCATATCGGCATGCTGCAGCAGATAAGCAC
>NZ_JAUOSC010001003.1:0-272 GCF_030548285.1 Gilvimarinus sp. 1_MG-2023 | reverse complement strand
TGGTGTAGATGTGTTGGATTTGGAAGTGTTGAGTAAGATTGCTAAAAAACATGGGATTTTACTGATTATAGACAATTGTTTTGCAACTCCTTATTTGCAACAACCTATCAAATTTGGTGCAGATTTGGTCATTCACTCAGCAACCAAATTAATGGACGGTCAAGGACGTGTGATGGGAGGAGTTACTGTGGGTAAGAAAGAATTGATTCGTGAAATTTATTTATTTTCTCGTTTGACAGGACCGTGCATGAGTCCTTTCAATGCATGGATAT
>NZ_JAUOSC010001002.1:0-272 GCF_030548285.1 Gilvimarinus sp. 1_MG-2023 | reverse complement strand
GCGCGGTACTGTCGGTCTGAACCAGGGTCAGGCCAATCCCGATACGGTCGGCCATCAGGCCCAGATAATCCGCCACCATGCCTTCGTGCTTACCGCCCGTGCCGATTTTTTCCAGCGGCATCCAGTCGGGGTTGGCGCAATAAGTAATGTTGGGCTGTTTTTCCAGGTAGGCTTTTTCGCTGGCGGTCAGCGCCATACCGCTGCCGGGTCTGGCAATATAGTTTTCATTGCCCATCCAGCGCTGGGAAATAGTTGCTTGCTCATCACGGGAC
>NZ_JAUOSC010001001.1:0-272 GCF_030548285.1 Gilvimarinus sp. 1_MG-2023 | reverse complement strand
CAGGGGTGGTGCCCCAGTCTTCGTGCAGCTTCAGGCCACAGGCGCCGGCTTGCAGCTGTTCTTCCAGGGCGTCTGGCAGGCTGGCGTTACCCTTGCCCAGAAAGCCGAGGTTCATCGGCATATCATCAGTGCTCTGGATCATTTTGGCCAGATACCATGGCCCCGGCGTACAGGTTGTGGCATTGGTGCCAGTGGCCGGGCCAGTACCACCACCGATCATGGTGGTAACGCCGCTCATCAATGCTTCTTCAATCTGTTGCGGACAAATAAAG
>NZ_JAUOSC010001000.1:0-272 GCF_030548285.1 Gilvimarinus sp. 1_MG-2023 | reverse complement strand
GGCCGCTGCCATACGGATTCATAAAACAACCACCGCCCAGCAGCAAATCGCCTTGGCGCTGACTGCAGCCGGTGGCCATCACCGACAAGGCCGAGACAGACAAGGACATGGCCGGCACCGCTGCCAACCAGCCAAGCAAATTACGTCGCGATAGCGTCATGAGGCAGCCTCGTCTGATCAGCTTGTGCAAGTTACTGGTGGTTAAACCAGTGTTGGTTAAGCCAGCTCGTCAACCGCCACCTTGTAATTGGGGTCTTCGATCACGTTGACCT
>NZ_JAUOSC010000100.1:0-496 GCF_030548285.1 Gilvimarinus sp. 1_MG-2023 | reverse complement strand
CGGCAATGTGTATCGAGGCCCGTGGTGGCAAGATTCATATTTTCCTGCCACCACTGCCGTATCTGGAAAGCTACGTTGCCTTGCTCACAATGATCGAGGAAACCGCTGCTGAACTGGAGATGCCGATCATTATCGAAGGCTATGAGCCTCCACGTGACTGGCGGATGCAGAAGTTGCTGGTTACACCGGACCCTGGTGTTATCGAGGTGAATATTCACCCGGCCGACAACTGGCGCGATATGATGCATACCATGAATGAACTGTATCAGGCGGCTCGTGAGTCGCGCCTGGGAACAGAGAAATTCATGTTGGATGGCCGTCACTCCGGTACCGGCGGTGGTAACCACATCACTTTGGGTGGTAAAACACCGGCAGACAGCCCGATGCTCCGTCGTCCCGATCTGCTCCGCAGCTTCGTGACCTATTGGCAGCATCACCCGAGCTTGTCCTACCTGTTTTCGGGCGCTTTTATCGGCCCGACCAGTCAGGCACCTCG
>NZ_JAUOSC010000010.1:0-122111 GCF_030548285.1 Gilvimarinus sp. 1_MG-2023 | reverse complement strand
GACGCTGGACGCTGGACGCTGGACGCTGGACGCTGGACGCTGGACGCTGGACGCTGGACAATATTGTGTTGCGCTGGTGCTTGGTGGTGTCAAGCATTATCGCCCTTCATCTTCATATGCAGTGACATAAAAAAGGGCGACCCCGGTAAGGAGCCGCCCTTTTTTGGCGTTGTGCGGAATGCGGAATGCGGAATGCGGAATGCGGAATGCGGAATGCGGAATGCGGAATAGCATTTTGTTGGCCGCCCCCGCGCAGTTTCAAACACTAGCCGCTACTATTATTACCGTGCCGCGTTCTGCGTTCTGCGTTCAGCGCTCCACCCCAACTCTAAACACCCAACGTCTTTTTAACAAACGGAATGGTCAGTTTGCGTTGTTCGGCCAGTGAGGCGTGGTCGAGTTTGTGCAGACAGCAAAACAATTGATTCATATCGCGCGGTACGCGTTGCACGATATAGCTGGCCACCTCTTCCGATAACTCTAGCCCCCGTTCTTTGGCGCGTTTACTCAGCGCTAGCATTTTTTCTTCGTCGTTTAGGGTGCCGACCGCGTACACTACTCCCCACTGAAAGCGCGATTGCAAGTCGGCCAGCTGCACGCCCAAGGTGCGCGGGTTTTGCGTGGCGGCCACTAACAACAATTTACCCGAATCGCGCAGAGCGTTATACAGGTTAAACAAAGCCAACTCCCAATTGGCTAGCCCGGCAATATCGTCCAGGCCATCCAGGCACACTAAGTCCATATGCTCTAGCCCTTCGAGCAGTGCTTCCGGGGCAAAGCCCATCACATCGCTTAACGGCAAGTACTGAACATTTAACTGGCGCGACTCGGCGTAGTGACAACTCGCCTGTAATAAGTGTGTCAAGCCGGCCCCAGAGCTACCCCACAAGTAGACAAACTGCTCACCGCCGCCGTCGACTTGTTTTTTTAAACAGTCGACGATTTGCCGATTTACCGAGTGCTCAGGCGCAAAAAAGTTGGCAAAGGTGGAATCGTCTTTAAGGCTAACTCCCAGGGATAATTGTTGCGGAGCACTACTCATTGCTCCCCCCTTGGGTAAGCGATTGTTGTAAACGATAACGCAAAGGTCTTAACAAGGAACCGCGCACTTGGTAGCGATTGCCGCTAAGACTGGTGCCGCTGACAGGCAATAACATTTTTTTCAGCGCCAAGGTGTTTTCCAATTGAGTTACATCACCATCGGTAAATAATTTAAGCGTAAGCCCCTGAGAGGAGACTTGATGCATTTCTACCCGCCGCACCACCGCGAGTGAATTTAAATAAGATTCAATTCGTTTAAAATCGGCAAAACTGTTGGCGTTGGCAATAAACATGGCAATACTTGCTGAGCCACTTTCGCTGGGGCGAATAGCGTAAATATTGGCAAAACGATCGGCGATGGTATCCACTGCTTGCTGCAATAAATCGCCAGGGGCATCGGCTTGCCCATCAAACATGACATCACCTTCGCCGTGCAGCAATTGCCAATTACCCCGGTAGCGGCCATCGGACAATTCACTGTAACGTAGGGCGATAATGGCATCAGCGCTATAGCGCTCAGAGGCTTGGCGAATTTGGCTGCTATCGAGCTGCCAAAGCGTTTGTTCTGACATAGCCAGGTGATCTTCCAAGTCAAACACCGGTGAGGTCACCGGTAGCCCACGCAACTGTGCTTGCTCACGCACCTGCTGCCAAGCGTCGGGATCGGTAACCAGCTGCAGTCCATCGCCCTCATTGGCAACAGCCCAGATCAACACATTAGGACGGTTGGCCGGCCAGTAAGGCAGCCCGGCTTCGCGCAATAGCTGTTCGATCAGTGCGGCGGAAAACTTAAGGTTTAACGCCGAAGCGGGGATGCTCTCACCACTGATCGACTCTAGGGTTTCATCACTGGCGGCGTAGCTGTACTCATAAACGTACTCTTGCGCGTTGGTTAATGCCGCTTTAATAGCCGGTGATTGCAAACTTTCTAAGGAGCCCGAAACTCGTACCACCACCCGCTCTAAGGCGTGCTTGGCGGCCGCCGCACGCTGCGCGGCTGATTGCGATTTAACCAGCTCTTGCGCGCGATACAATTCAACGGTTTGATCGGCGCCAGCGGGCGCAACGATAAGAAAGGTCAGTAAGGCCAGTGTCAAAAATCGGGGGTACAGTGTCACAGTGTGTCGACATCCAAAATGATGAAAGTGGCGCATTGTAACAGGCAAATATTGCCTTTGCGCCCTTTCCTGTTCCGACTCGGCCGCGTTTGGCCGAATTGAGAACCACCGCGCCGAAGTTGTCTTGCGTAAAACAATCAATCCGCTCAGCTTAATTATTAAAACCTATTCGATAATAATTATCATTTGCGTTAATGTTGTTTTCTCTTACCACCAAGGCGCGACTGACCCATGGATGCTCTAGCTGTGCAATTGCGACATTACGAACCCAAATTACAGAAGTATCTAACCCAGCGCTTTGGCTCGGTGCCACTAGCTCGCAAAGTCACCACCGAGACGCTCAACTCCATGCAAAACAGCGAGGTGTTGCCCTGCATTGGCAACCCCTACGAATACATTACCGGTTACGCCGTTTCTTTGGCCATTCGCTATGCAAAACACAATAACCCAAACTAAGCTTCCCGCCGACTTCACCTCCGCCCTGTACAGCCATGCCATGGCCGACCACCTGTGGCCCGAGCTGCGACTTTACGATAAGGCGGCGCGCGAGCTGTGGGAGCGCCTGCCGACAAGCACCCACCGAGTGCGCGCCCAGAAAACGCAAATTACCCGCAGCCTTTGGTACGATCAGCGCTGCCTAGAGTTTATCCGGCTCCACCCGAGCGCAACTTTTATTGCCCTTGAGGCCGGGTTGAACACACGGTTTCATCGCTTGAGCCAACAAGCCGAGTGGCCGCGCTTTCAGTGGTGGGAGTTAGACCGGCCAGAACGGGCGGCCTGCAAGCAGCGATTACTGCCCAGAGTGGACAATTACCGCATCGAACCACTCTGCCCCAGAGATATAGCCGGGCAACTGCAAGCCATTTTATACACCCAAGCCCGGCCAGTGATGATTATCTGTGAAGCGGCCAATAGCCATTTTACTCAACCTCAATGGTACAACTTGCTTAGTGCCCTGAAGCCTGCAACAACCTGCCAACCGATTGAACTGATTTTTGACTGCCCAAACCGAATATTTTTGCCATTCGGGCGCCGGCGGGCACTCACAGGCTCAATGGCGCTACCTGCCCATGCTCGCGTACTGCGCCAGGACACTCTGCAACAGCCCTTGGCATCTTTAATGACCGGGCGGCAGCAGGGCTGGCATTTATCACTTGCCTCGGGGAGAGGCCACAGACACGACACTAGTTCGCTCACTTGAATTGGACCACCCAACCTGCCCTCGCGCGCCTTGCCCCAGACGCTTCTGTGAGGGCTGAGAGTGATAGAAATAACCGCCTAGACCACTCGGGTACCCACTCTTATAAGTGCCGTTGAATCTCGGCGTATTAACGGAAGTAATTGCCGCACTTTTCCGGTAGAATACGCGCCTTTGAGATCAACCCGCCCGAACCTGCGACCGGGCCCAGTACGGAATCTGTCAACGCATGAGCGAAATCACCCCTACCTCCCTCAGTTACAAAGATGCCGGTGTCGATATCGACGCGGGTAATGACTTAGTTGAACGTATCAAAGGTGTGGCCAAACGCACCCGCCGGCCAGAAGTTATGGCGGGCCTCGGCGGCTTTGGCGCTCTGTGTGAACTGCCCGAAGGCTATCGCCAGCCGGTACTGGTCTCTGGCACCGACGGTGTCGGCACCAAACTTCGCTTAGCGATGGATCTGGGTAAACACGACACTATTGGTATCGACCTGGTTGGCATGTGCGTCAACGACCTGATCGTGGCCGGGGCCGAGCCGCTGTTTTTCCTCGACTACTACGCCACGGGCAAGCTCAATGTGGATGTGGCCGCCGATGTGGTCACCGGTATTGGCGAGGGCTGCGCACAGTCTGGCTGCGCGCTAGTCGGTGGGGAAACCGCCGAAATGCCCGGCATGTACGAAGGCGAAGATTACGACCTGGCCGGTTTTTGTGTCGGCGTGGTTGAAAAAAGCGAAATTATCGACGGCAGCAAAGTGGCCACAGGCGATGTGCTGATTGGCCTGACCTCTACCGGCCCGCACTCCAACGGCTACTCACTGATCCGTAAAATCATCGAAGTATCCAACGCCGACCTGCAACAAGATTGCGGCGGTGTTACCCTGGCCGAAGCGCTTATGGCCCCTACCCGCATTTACGTTAAGCCCTTGCTGGAATTAATCAAAACTCTGCCGGTGCACGCCCTGTCACACATTACCGGCGGCGGGTTACTGGAAAATATACCCCGCGTATTACCCGATAACGCCAAAGCAGTAATTGACACTACGGCGTGGCAACTGCCACCGGTGTTTCAGTGGCTGCAAAAGGCTGGTAACGTCGAGCCTACCGAAATGTACCGCACCTTTAACTGTGGTGTAGGCATGATTCTGGCCGTGCCAGCTGAGCGCGCCGATGAAGCCATTACCCTGTTAACCAACGCCGGTGAAATCGCCTTAAAGGTAGGTGTGATCAGTGAGGCCAGCGAGGGTGAAGAACAAGTCGAGCTGCAAGGTCTTAGCCTATGAGTTCGGCGTCACCCTTGCGTGTCGTGGTGCTCATTTCCGGCAGCGGCAGCAATTTGCAAGCGTTGATAGACGGACAAAAAGCAGGCGAGCTGCCCATCGAGATTGCCGCAGTTATCAGTAACCGCCCGGGCGTCAAAGGTTTGGAGCGCGCGACTGATGCCGGCATTGAGGCCATCACCCTGGATCACAAAGGCTTTGCCAGCCGCGAAGCCTTTGACAGCGCCCTGGCGCAACGCATCGACGGTTTTGAGCCACAGCTGGTGGTACTGGCAGGCTTTATGCGCATTCTCACCCCTGATTTTGCTCAGCATTATCTGGGGCGCATGTTAAACATTCACCCGTCCCTACTGCCTAAATACCAAGGTTTAAACACTCACCAGCGCGCCCTGGATGCGGGCGACAGTGAACACGGGGTAACGGTTCACTTTGTGACCGCCGAGCTCGACGGTGGACCGGCAGCCATTCAAGCCGTCGTCCCCGTATTAAAAGAAGATGATGCCAGTACTCTGGCGAGCCGTGTGCAAGCCCAAGAACACGTTATTTACCCAATGGCGGTTAAGTGGTTTGCTGAGGGCACACTTCGCATGCACAACAATGCCGCTGTACTTAAGGGTGAACCTTTGCCCGCAAGCGGGTACCAAGTAAGGACCAATAACGTTTAAATAGGGATGCTATGCGACTGATACCCACACTTTTTGTTCTGGGCCTGAGCCTATTGCCCGTCGCGGTGATCGCTAACGCCCCAGAACAAGAGCAGCCTGACACCGAAACTGCAAACCAAGCGACACCGCCCAAACAGTTTAAAAATATCTATCGGGCCCGTGCTTACGGCATTGGTATCACCGTTACCCACGAGCTGACCCCGACTGATTCTGGCCATAAGTTGCGCTTTTTTGCCGATTCATTCGTAGCCAGTATCGAAGAAATCAGCCATTTTGACTGGCCCACCCCAGAGCGATTGCGCCCCACGAGTTACACCTATGAGCGCTCGGGGCTGGGCCGCGACCGCAGCGCCAAACTGGATTTTGACTGGGAGACAGGCAAAGTCACCAATAATGTTCAAGACAAACCTTGGAAAATGACTATAGAACCAGGGGTACTGGACAAACTCAGCTTTCAAATTCAGCTGCAACATGACCTGATTGCAGGAAAAACCGAGAATCTGGCCTACGATATTGCCGATGGCGGCCGCCTTAAGCACTACCAATTCGAGGTTGTGGCCGAGGAAACCCTTGAAACTCCGCTCGGCAAAGTAGACACTGTGAAAATCAAACGATCTCGCGAAGACGACGATCGCATCACTTACGCTTGGATGGCTCCCAAGTACGACTATCTTCTGGTAAGAATGCAGCAGGAAGAAGGGAGCAAGGTCTACACCATTTACATTCACGAATCCGAAGTTGACGGTGAAACAATTTCGGCCTTTGAGTGATACGCTCACTCTAATTCAACAGACATTCACCCAGCAAAGGCACACATTATGAATATTTCCGACAACTGCGTTGCCAGTTTTCACTACACGCTCACCGACAAAGAAGGCAAGGTACTTGATTCTTCTGACGGCCGCGAGCCTCTGGCTTACCTGCATGGTGCAAGTAACATCATTCCGGGTTTGGAAAAAGAACTGGTTGGCAAGCAAGTTGGCGACAAGTTAAAAGTAGACGTTCCAGCGGCTGAAGCCTACGGCGAGCGCAACGACGAAATGATGCAAGAGCTCCCCGCTAGCATGTTCACCGGCGTTGAGAAAATCGAAGTCGGCATGGAGTTCCACGCCCAAACTGAACAAGGCACTCAGGTTGTTAGCATCGCCGCCGTCGACGGCGACAATGTTACCGTTGATGCCAACCACCCACTGGCGGGCGTAGACCTGACCTTTGATGTGGAAATCACCGATGTGCGCGAAGCGACCTCTGAAGAGCAAGAGCACGGCCACGCCCACGGCGCCGGTGGTCACGAGCACTAAGTCGCAGCGACAATGCGTGGCCACACTGTGGTCACCCGAGTTTGCCTTTAACCCGCAAGCTCAGAGCTGAAAGACTCGACACGGTCAGATTGATAGACTGAAAACTTGAGTCTTTCAGCCATTAAAAAAGGAGCGCTTAGCGCTCCTTTTTTAATGGCTGCTAGTTTTATATCCGTTTAGCACCATTGTTTTTTGCCGGCGCCTACTCCCTTAGTCAACACCTCGCGCCAGCTTAGCAATTAATGCGCGTCTACTTTTTCTTTACCACAACGCTTACACCGATAGCGCGTCACCAACTTGCCCTGCTTCACATCAAACTGCTGGTTGGTAACCACCTCCCATTTGTGAAAGCCACTGCGGCACAGAGTTTTCCCTTTGTGCTTTTGCTTAGGGCTGAGGCGTTTAAAGGGTACAACATTAGACATCGAACTTGGCCGTTAAGAGAGACACTAAACAGGCTTTAAGCATACTGGCAGAGTAGCTCTCACCGCAAGCGCTTAGGGAACCTCTAATTAAGTCCTCAGAGGTTCCCTAGTTGCCCTGATCGCACAATTTACAGTCGAGCTGAGTGCCCAACATGGCCGCTCGCCCCATTTCGGTGGTCACCCAGTGCCGCACTACCCAGGGCGGTTTATGGCGCACATGCTGGTTGTGACCACAGGCCAGTTCTGCGACCCAGTGGTTTTCTTCGTCTTGGTGATAACCAACAATAGGCTGGTGCATAGTGCTCCCGTGGTAAACTGCCCGCTTTTATACACAGGCCTACTAAGTATGATAATCCGTTTTCGACCATCGCCCATTGTGGTGCTGTGTATCGTCACTCTTATTTGGGCGTTTAGTTTTTCGCTAATTGGTGTCTATTTAAGCGGCCAAGTGGACAGTTACCTAGCGGTGTTTATTCGCGTGTTCTTGGCTTTTTTAGTGCTGCTACCATTTTTTAAGCCGCGCCAACTGCCCGGCAAGCAACTTTTGGTATTGACCTTTATAGGTGCGGTACAGGTCGGCGTGACCTATCAGTTTCTCTATCACGCTTTTTCCTACCTGAGCGTAGCCGAAGTGCTCTTGTTTACCATTTTCACCCCGCTTTGGATTACCTTAATCGATGAGGTTCTACTGGGCAAACGCCATTTGCCTCTGCGCTGGTGGTTGGGCTCGGCTCTGGCAGTAATGGGTGCGCTTATTATTCGTTATCAAAATATCAGCGCCGATGCCATTACCGGATTTTGCCTGATTCAAGCGGCCAATTTATGTTTTGCATTGGGCCAGGTGGCCTACCGAAGGCTGCCCATTGCCGACGTCAAACTGCAAGTACAAACCTTCGCCTGTTTCTTTTTGGGCGCGACCTTGGTGTCGGGCTTGGGCAGTGTATTGTTTGCCGACTGGCAAAAAGTGCCCAATAGCCTTACCGAATGGCTGGTATTGATTTGGCTCGGTTTAGGCGCCTCGGGCTTTGGCTATTTGGCCTGGGCCATGGCCAGCAAACGTGTTAATACTGGTCAGCTGGCAAGTATGAACAACTTGCTAATACCCGCCGGTATTTTGGTCAATGTATTGTTTTGGCAACAGAGTGCCGACTGGCCGCGCTTACTAATAGGCGGCGCTGTGATTGCATTGGCCGTTTGGGTCTGCCGGCCGCAAACGGCCTAATAACATTCAGTCAATGCGTTAGCCGGGTTGCCGCACCGTTTGCAGGTGCCGACACATAAGTTCAGCACCGTCGAGTATGCGCAAAGTGTGGCGCTGAATAATATCGGGCGGCACAAAAAATAAGTGTTTATTTTGTACCGACTGCAGCGTCGGGTAAAACCGCCACTCGTCCAACCACTCGGGCCTTTCCTCGCCCATGCCACTGGCTACAATCGCTTGCGGATCGCGTGCAATCACCGACTCGATATTAATTTTGGGGGCAATAGAAACCGCATCGGCAAAAGCGTTGCGACCTCCACACAAACGAATAACATCGCTGACTAGGTGTTCGCCATTAAGGGTTTGTAGTGGGTCGTTCCACACTTGGTACAACACGCTAACCGGCTCGGTGGCGCGGTAGTTTTGTTCAAGTTGCGCCAAACGTTCTTGCCATTGATCCACCGTCTTGTTGGCCTGCTCGCGAGTACCCAATAGCTCACCTAAAACGCGTACCTCGCGGGCAATATCTTGCAAGCTGCGCAGCTCATCGACATACACGGTAATGCCCAAACGCTCTAACTGCGCCGCCACGGCCTCACCATTACCCGACGCCCAGCTAATCACCAAATCCGGTTTTAACGCCAAAATCTGTTCGAAATTGACCACTTTGTAACTGCCCACCTGGAGCAACTCGCTTGCCTCGGCGGGATAATCACTGTGACTGACCGCCGCCACTAGCTTGTCACCGCCGCCGGCGGCGTAAACGTTTTCCACAATATGCGGCGCCAGAGCCACCACGCGCTGCGCCGGGCGCTCGAGTGTCACCCATTGCCCGCGCGCATCTTGCACACTGATGCTGTTCTCTGTATTTTCCGGCGACGCCTCAGGGGTTTGGCCGAGGGCTTTAACAGGTAATAGCATGAGCACAAACCAAAGTGCACAGGTTTTTTTTGCGCTAATGTTTAGCATATTATTTATCACTCTCCACTTTGTAATTCTGGCGGTTGCCAGCTCATTGTATTTTTGCAATTTGGTGTTTCGCTTAAATAAAACACTCTAAAGCCAACTGCAAGCGCGCACCGTCATCCGCGGGTAGGCCGAGCCGCAACCAGGCCGGCAGCGCATCGTCCGACTCATACCCCCAGCGAGTAAAGATCCCCGCCTTTGCCAGATGCTCGTACAATGCCCGCAAAATCACTTTTGCCTGAGCATCCGTTGTGCATAAGGTGACAAACAGGCCGCCATTGTGCAACGTAATCGCACCGGGTAACGTCTGGCGCAGCAGTGTGTACAGTCTCTCACTGTTGTGTTTAATTCGCAGACGCTGAGCGTCTTGCCATTGGCTATCTTGCAGGGCTTGAGCGCCGGCCCAAAGCGCGGGCCCACTCACGGCCCAGGGGTCCAGTGCGCGCTGAATTTTCTCCGGCTGGGCACCGATTAAAAAACCGAGCCTGGCTCCGGCCAAGCCAAAAAATTTTCCCAGGGAGCGCAGTACCCAGACGTTAGTCTGCGAGGTAACAAACGGCACCATCGTGTGGCGGGTATCGCAGTCGGTAAAAGCTTCGTCCACCACCAGTGCACCGCTGAGCCACTCGGCCCAATTTTGCAATCGTTGCGCCGGAACTGATTCACCGCTGGGGTTGTTAGGGTTAATCACCACCACATGATTTACCTGACCGGTCAGTATCCAGTGTTCACACTCATCCAGGGTAGAGTACAGACGCACCTTGTGCCCCACCCGACACCACTGTATGTGGTGTTCTGAATAGCCGAGTGCAGGCACTGCCACCACGGCGGGTTGAAATAATTCAGGCAATTGAGCAATGGCCACCTGACTGCCGGGTAGCGGCGTTATAAATTGTGCCGCGATACCATAGTAACGCGCTGCTGCGGCCAAGAGGTCGCGATTATCCGTAGGCAAATGGTGCCAATACTGGGGCGGCAGTGCCGGCAAGGGATAGGGCCAGGGGCTGATACCGGTAGAAAGGTCCTGCCAACCGTCGCGAGGCTGGCCGAAGCGGTTGGTGGCGTATGCCAAATCACCACCGTGGCGCGGTGTCTGAATGGCTTGCTTCGGCTCTAGGCTTGCATCTGTAGAGTCTTCGGCCTGAGTTCTCATGAGCAACACCCGCGCCATAATAAGCTCGCCAACAATAACGCAAGCGCGCTGATAATAACCGCCCGGCGAGTTAATACGATCGCCCTTGGCAGATCGTTAAGTGTGGCCGCGTTGCCCGGCGTTGCCGGTTTATTTTGCCACACGCCGTGATACGAAGCGCCGCCACCGAGCACAATACCTAAACTGCCCGCACCTGCGGCCAGCACCGGCCCGGCGTTAGGGCTCGACCAGTAGCAGGCACATTGACGCCACACAGCAAAGCCGCGAAAAGAAAGCGCGCCTACTATTAATGCCAAAGCACTTATGCGCGCGGGAATAAAATTCAAACCATCGTCAAAACGAGCAGCGGCCCAACCGAAGTGAACAAATCGGGAATTGCGATAACCCCACATGGCATCGAGCGTATTGCTCAAACGATATAAAACAATGCCCGGCACACCGGCCACGGCAAACCAAAATAAAGGCGCAATAACCGCATCGGAAGTATTTTCCAGCAGTGATTCTGTCGCTGCGCGCACGACGCCCTCTTCGCTGAGGGACTCGCAGTCGCGACTGACAATCAGGCCGGTGGCCTTCTGCGCTTGCGGCAATTGACCTCGCTCTAACGCAGTGACTATCGCCTGCACGTGCAACTCCAACGATTGCCAGCCCACCGCTAAGTACACCGCAACACTGCCGATCAGACAGCGCCACAGCCAGTGTAAATCCAAGCCCCACCACAACCAACTGGCAAGTAATAACCACGGCACGGTGGCCAACAAAAACGCCAATACACCAAGCGCTTTGACAGCGATAGTGGCGTTAAGTCTAGAACTGACTCTGGAATTAATCGGTTGATTGAGGCGGGCCTCCAACCACGTGGCAATACGGCCAAACCCCACTAATGGATGACCATATTTAGGCTCGCCCAGTAAACGATCGAGCAGCAAACCGGCCAGTACACACAAACAGAGCAACAAGCCGCCGTTCATTAGTTCACTGATTGCGCGAAGGCTCGGCATTAAAAAATCGCCACCAGCAATATTAATAACAACAGTTCGCTTAACTCGACTAACGCGCCCAAACAATCTCCGGTGTAACCGCCTATTTGGGTAAACCAAAAGCGCCACCAATAAATCAGTAGCGCCGTCAGCGCGCCGAGCAATACGAAACTGGTGAACACAGAAAAGCCCATCACCATCGGCGCCAGATAACAAAGAGCCACCAACCACAAGATGCCAGTGCCGGGTTCGGTTGCAGGGCTGGATTGGTTTGAGTCCCGGGCGTAATCGGCCAGGGCCATAAAAGGTAAAATCGTCACTCGTGCCAGAAACGGCACCACCAGCAATAGGGCCAATGAAGTGCCCTGCTGCCATAAGCTGGCCAGGGCAACGACCTTGGTTAACAGCAGTAGCACTAACGCTACCAACGCCACCGCGCCGCAGACTGGATCGTGCATCACTTGCAAAATACGCTCGCGCATTTGGGTAGGGTCGATAATTTTATGGCCGGCGTAGTAGGCGTCCATGCAATCGGCCAAGCCATCCAGATGCAGTGCGCCGGTCAACACAACCCATGCCGCAATGGTCAGCGCTGCGGCCAACCACACACCCAAACCCGCAATGGCATAGGCAAACAACACGAGAAGAATCCCTAAGAGCACACCTACCAGTGGGTAAAAATACACAGCACGCGCGATAACTTGTGCATCGGGTTTTTGCAACCAACGGGCAACCGGCAAGCGCGTTAAAAAAACCACAGCATACAAAAATGCCTGCAACCAGGGGGCAAGCTTAGGCACGATAGACATAGCTTTCTTCCTCAGGGGCGATAATACGAACACTCTCTCGGTTAAATTCAGGCCCGTTCATACAGAGCGATGCACTAAAACCATAATCGATATTAAGTTGCATCATGTCGGCAGGCGCTTCTCCGCGTGCGACATTCAGTAAACTTTTAATCACCCCGCCGTGGGTCACTATTAACACCTTATCACTCGCACCATAGGTATCGCTGAGTCTGGCAATGGCCGTTAACACCCGCGCTTTAAATGCGCTGTAGGGCTCGCCGTTAGGCGGTGTTACTTGGTCAGGCGCACGCGACCAAGCCAGACACAAACTCTCTTGTTCGCGCCACACCTGCTCGACCGGTTGCCCCTCCCAATCGCCAAAATGTATTTCTCGCAATTGTTCATCCAACGTTAGCTCGCACCCATGTGCCTCTGCGACACTGCGGGCGAAATTTTGGCAGCGAATCGCTGGCGAGCTAATAATTGATTGCCAGGGCCCTTGCAAGCCCTGCAAGCCTGTGGACATTTGCTGCCAGCCCTGCTCGCTCAGCGGCACATCGATAGAGCCGCGAAAAATATGCCCACCGTTACAGGCACCGTGCCTTAAGAGGTCAATCTGCACCGGCAACACCCGCCTCGGCAAAAGTTGCCATAGAAGCGTGCAGCAACAATGCCTGGCGAATAACACCGGCGGCCAGTGCCGCGCCGCTACCTTCACCCAAGCGCATATCGAGCGATAAAATCGGTGTCGCATCGAGTGTAGCCAATACGGTTTGATGGCCAGACTCGTTGGATAGATGTGAATACACCAGCCAAGGTTGAATACTGGGGTTAATATTCAGTGCCACAGCAGCGGCGGCGGTGGTAATAAACCCATCGACCAAGACAGGCACACCGATCTGTGCACAACGAATGTAGGCACCGACTAAGGCGGCGATTTCGAACCCGCCCAGAGCCCCGAGTAACGCTAACGGGTCGTTGCATTTGCCTGCGTGTAAGGCAAGAGCACGATCGATAAGCTCGCATTTTTTCTGTAAGGCGGCATCGTCCACCCCGGTGCCGCGCCCGACAATCGATTCACTGGGCAATTCAAACAGCGCCGCCAATAACGCACTGGCCGCCGTGGTGTTGCCAATGCCCATCTCCCCACCAATAAAAAGATCGGCATCGCACACCACTTGCCCGCGACCGGCACTAAGCGCGGTGGCCAATTGGCTATCGCTCATGGCGCAGGTTTGGCTAAAATCTTGTGTAGCCGGTGCAATAGGCGTATTGACCAAACCGACTCGGTCGTTAATTTCGCGCACGCAACCTAAGTTAACCACTTTAAAATCGGCCCCCAGCGATTGCGCCAACACGCAAATAGCCGCCCCACCCTGACAAAAATTTTCCACCATTTGCGCGGTAACCGACTGTGGAAACGCCGATACTCCTTGCGCCGCCACACCGTGGTCGGCGGCAAATACACGCAAGGTTATCTGCTCCATGCGGGCAATCGCTCGGCCCTGCATACCGGCAAAGCGCACCGCTAAAGATTCCAATTGCCCCAGGGAACCGGGCGGCTTGGTAAGGCAAGCCTGACGCTTCAGCGCCGCTTGGGTGCTTTGTGCATCAATGGTTTGCGCGGCCTGATAGAGCCAATCGGTGTTCATAACTCACCCTTTAAACTTAATGGCAGACCCGCTACTACCAAAGTGACCTGTTGGCAGCGCTCGGCCAGCGCTTGGTGCAACCAGCCACTGGCATCGACAAAATCACGCGACAACTGCCCCAACGGTACAATGCCAGAGCCCACTTCGTTGCTAACAAAGGTCCAATTCGGACTGCGCCCTTGGGCAAGCTGCCTGTCGATTTCTTGCAAGAGTAAATCCCGCTCTTGTGGCCAACACCCAGCGTGTAAACAATTACTGATCCAAAGGGTTAGGCAGTCCACCAGTACTTGATTATTGGTATCGCCGATGCCAGATAAAGTGGCCGCCAACGCCGTGGACACTTCCCGTGTGTGCCAACTCGGGCCGCGATCTTGCTTATGCCGGGTAATACGCGCTTGCATTTCTTTGTCGCCAGCGGCGGCGGTGGCCACATAATAGAGATTTGAAGGCTCTTGCACCTGCGCCATTATCGATTGCTCGGCGAAGCGACTTTTACCGCTGCGCGCGCCACCTAAAATTAATCGCATAGGGGCTCTTCTGGCGCAGTCTTGCCCACCACAATGGGAGCCCCGGTTTGCGGATGCGGCAGTATATACACCGGCATGGCAAACACCTCCTCCACCAAGGCTTGAGTTAACACCATTTGCGGGGCTCCGCAGGCGACATTGTGACCGTTATTCAGCACCAGAATACGATCGCTGTATGCTGCGGCGAGAGTAATGTCATGCACGGTCATCAGCACGCTAACCCCGGTAGCGGCAAAGCGGCGTATGGCAGCCATAAGCTGATGTTGATGGCCGAGGTCGAGACTGGTAACCGGCTCATCCAGTAAGAGCAAACGTTGGCCGGCGTCCTCTTCGCGCCATATTTGCGCCAGTACTCGCGCCAGATGCAGGCGCTGTTGTTCACCACCGGATAAGGTGGGGTACAAACGCTCGGCAAGATGAGTCACATCCATAGCCGCCATAGCAGCGTGACAAATTTCTAAGTCCAACACCGAACCGGTACTGTGCGGGCTGCGCGACATGGCGACAACCTCAAACCCGGTAAACGCAAACTCTAACGCATTATGTTGAGACAGTACCGCCATTTGACGCGCTCTCGTACGCGGAGCAATTTGCTGCAGCGGTGATTGTTCCAGATAAACACTGCCACTCGTCGCCGCAATATCGCCGCTAATTGCACGCAAAAAAGTCGTTTTTCCCGCACCATTGGGGCCAATAATAGAGACGACCTCGCCTGCGGTTACGGTTAGACTTAAAGGCTGCAACAATGGCTTGTGGTTAATTTCCACACTGAGGTTTGTTATTCGAAGCAGGCTCATCGAATTAACTCCCGGTGGCGCAACAGTAAAAACACAAAAAACGGTGCACCAATTAACGCCGTTACCAAGCCGACCGGCAACTCAGTTGGAGACAATACAACCCGAGCCAATGTATCGGCCAGCAGAAGTAAACTGGCCCCACCCAGTGCCGACATAGGCACCAGCGTACGGTGATCAGGCCCCACGCACAGACGTAACATATGCGGCACCACCAGCCCCACAAATCCAATGCTACCGGCCACGGCCACAGAGACGCCCACACCCAACGCAACCCAGACAATCAATTGGTTTTTTAAACGCCCGACATGAACGCCCAAGTGCCGCGCTTGCGACTCGCCCAGCAGTAATGTATTTAATGCGTGACTGGTACGCGACATAGCCACCAACATAAGCGCCAGAATAAACAGCATAACCAATGCGCGCGAGCCATTGGCGCCGTCCAGTCCGCCCATGCGCCACAAGCTCATGCGGCGCAAACTTTCGTTGTCCGCTAAATAATCCATTAACCCCGTCATGCTGGCTGCCAGTGCGCTCACGGCAATACCCATTAATAACATGGTAGCGACCGAGGTCCCGTTCATCCCGGTGGCCACTCGATAGACCAACCACACCGATACCAGGCCTCCGACAAAAGCGCCCAGAGATACCAGTGACAGCCCACCGGCAATAGCACCGCCGCCCAAAATAATCGCCACACTAGCACCAACCGAGGCGCCAGCGGTCACGCCAATGAGCGACGGGTCGGCCAATGGGTTGCGAAACATACCTTGTAAATAGGTGCCACACACGGCCAATACAGCCCCTACCGTGGCCGCTAAAATAGCGCGTGGTAAGCGGATATTCAGCACAATATCGCGGGCGAAACCGGTGCGATCCAGACCGAGAAGCGCGGAGGCAATATCGGTAACTGACAGTGCCACCGAGCCCAAGGCGATAGCCGCTATAAAGCTGGTACCGAACAGCAGATTCAATACAATCCAGGTGATATGCCGGCGCCGTTTTCGAGGATCAGACATCTTCGTTTTCTCCCAACTGCGCCAGCCACTGCTCATTAAGATGCACCTCTAAGGTATCAGCCAGGCGCTCTAATTGTGTATGCCGGTGTGCGGCCAAATCGAATGCGCGCCACTCACAAGACGTATCCCCGGCCCATAACAGAAGTTGCTGCAAAGCTTGCGGGTGATCAAACAAGCCGTGAATATAGGTCGCTAATATTTGACCGTCGGCACTCAGTGCACCCTCGTGGCGAGTGGCTATATCGGAGCCCAAAGTGGCATCCTCAACTGTGAAAGGGCCTTGCGCTAATGCGGCGCCCATAGAAACTCCACAATGAATTTCATAGCCTGTGTACGCTGCGCTTGCGCCGGCCAAAGTAAATTGGCCACGTACATTTTTCAGTATTTTTTCAGATTGCAATACAGTGGTGAACTCTAAAAAGCCCAAGCCTTCAACCTGCCCAGGTGTATCTTCTACACCCTCGGGGTCGTTAATCGTCTTACCCAACATTTGCAACCCGCCACAGATACCCAACAGCTTGCCCCCGTAGCGCAGATGGCGTTGTAACTTCGTTTGCCAGTTCTGTTCGAACAGCGCTTGCATGTCTGCGCGCACGTTTTTGCTGCCGGGCAGAATAACCAAATCACATGGCGGCAATGCCTCACTAACACTGACATATTGTAAGTTGACCTGCGGGTGCAATCGTAAAGCATCGAAATCGGTATGGTTACTGATGCGGGGCAGTACCGGCACCACCACATTTAATAGCGCCGATTGATTTTGTTGTTGCGAATGGATAGCGTCTTCCGCATCTAAATACAAATCGTGCAAATACGGCACGACGCCCAGCACCGGTTTGCCGGAGTAGTTTTCGAGCCAGTCGAGACCGGACTGCAACAGGGCGATATCACCGCGAAAACGGTTAATCACAAACCCTTGCACACGCGCCCGTTCGCTGGGCGACAGTAATTCCAGCGTTCCCACCAAATGCGCGAAGACACCACCTTTATCGATATCGGCGATGATGATCACCGGGCAATCAGCCGCTTCGGCAAAACCCATATTGGCAATGTCGTTCTCGCGCAAGTTAACCTCGGCCGGGCTGCCCGCGCCTTCAACCAAGACACACTGATGCTGACTTTGCAGGCGCGCAAAAGACTCCAGCACCGCTTCGCGCGCAGTACTTTTGTAGGCGTGATAATCCAACGCCTGCATATTGCCGATGGCCTGGCCGTGAATAATAACCTGGGCCCCGACATCGGAGGATGGTTTTAGCAAGACGGGGTTCATATCGGTATGCGCCGCCACGCCGGCGGCAATGGCTTGCAACGCTTGAGCACGGCCAATTTCACCACCGCCTTCGGTAACGGCACTGTTAAGCGCCATATTTTGCGGTTTAAAAGGCGCAACATTGACCCCGCGCCGTTTTAACAGGCGTGCCAAACCTGCCACCAAAGTGCTCTTGCCAGCGTCGGAGGTTGTACCCTGCACCATCAAGCATGTCATGACGAGGGCCCCATGGTCAGCATCTGGCGGACATCAGTAATCGACGCCCTGACGCGCTTTAATACCGGCTTTAAACGCGTGTTTAATATCTTTAACTTCCGACACCGTGTCGACCAGCTCTTGCAGGGCGCTGCCGCCACCGCGGCCGGTAACCACCACGCTCTGTTCGCGCGGCCGGTTTTTGATTGCCGTCAGTATCCGCGCTTCGTCCAGATACTTGTAGGCAATCATGTAGGTCAGCTCATCCAGTATAACCAGATCAACCGACTCGTCGTTTAACAATTTCTCGGCTTCTCGCCAGGTGTTTTCCGCTTCGCGAATATCGCCACTGCGATCTTGCGTATTCCAGGTAAAGCCGGTGCCCATTTGATATAAAAAGACTTGTGGGCACTGGTTTTTTACATACAATTCTTCGCCCGAAAGCTGCGCGCCTTTAATAAACTGGACCACACCCACCTTGTGACCATAGCCCAGCGCGCGCATTACCATACCGAAAGCCGAGCTGGACTTTCCTTTGCCGTTGCCCGTCAACAAAATAGCCACACCGCGCTCGGTATCGGCCTGCTCGATGCGGGCATCGACCTTGGCTTTTTGTTTTTCCATGGCTTTTTTATGACGTTCGTTTTTGCTCTGCTCTTCGGTCATGGTGATTCCTAACAGTTATATTTTTCGTTTAAAAGCTGACCTCGACACCCGCATACGCCGAGGCACCGGCGGTGCGATAATCGGGCACCTCAACATAGTCTTGATCGGTAATATTCTCGCCGCGCACATACACACTCAAACCGGCACTTACCGCATAGCGAATGCTGGCATCCAATACTTGGTAGCTGGCAATGGGATTGCCAAAGCGATCTTGCGTGCCCTCGGCGCTGCGCAGATTGAACGATGCAGTCAGCCCTTGTAGTGGCTGTAGTGTCAGCCCCACGTTGGCCATATTTTCGGGCTGGCGTGCGCGCACAGAACCCTCGGCGGTTTTGGCGTCGGTATAGGTATAGTTCGCATTGACGACCGCCCAGTCAGCCAAAGGGAAATCCAATGCGACTTCAACCCCTTGTGAGGTGCTTTCGCCCAGGCTTTGCACGTAACCACCGTTCCATTCAATTTCACGCTCGATGGTTTGATCAAAATACACCACATCCAGGTGCAAACCGCTATTGGCGTAGTACTCAACACCAGCATCCCAGCCTGCACTTTCCTCTGGGGTAAGCGGCGCTAAGTCAGGGTTGCTTTGCTGGCGATTATAGTCAATTTCAAACAAACTCGGCGCTCTAAAGCCGGTGCCATAACTGGTTTTAAATTTTAGTGAACCGGCAGCGAGATCCAACACGTAGGCACCGCTAATGCGATAGGTATCGTAGTCGCCAAAGTCATCGCTATCGTCGCGCCGTACCCCGGCGGTTAAGTACACATTGTTGGCAAACTTGCCCTGATACTCGGCAAATGCTCCCCATTGGTCTCGGTTTAATTCCAGCACGGTGTCTTCGCGTTGCTCAAGGCCATAGGCCAGGGTGTGCGCTTCATTAAGCTTGGCACTACCCAACCACTCCAGCTTTTCGATTTCGCCTTGCGTATCGTAAGAAACCACACCTTCGGCGTGATTGATTCGCGCGACATCGGTATTGGAATAAGCCAGCTCGTTGCTGAAACGATCGGTTTGGTAGGTGGCACTGAGTCTTGTATTAGTTTGCTCAAAGTCACCCACACAATCGTCTTGATAAGGCCAGCTACAGCGATCGAATTCATTGGTCGCATCGGTGTCGCGCACAACAGCCTCTACACGCAGCGCTTGACTGATATCCCAACCCACTCGGGCGTGCAGCGTGGTGTTCTCGTAGCCGTCGTTATCTAGCAGAATTTCATCGTTAGTACTGGCGCTAAAGCCATCGGTGTCCACATAAGAGGCACCGATAAAATAATCTAATGTCTCACCTTGACCACCGACACTGGCATTGTAGCGCTGGCTGTCGTAACTACCGCCCTCGGCAGAGACTTTTATCTGCATATCCTCTTGCGCGGAAGTGGTTGCGACATTGAGTACACCACCGGCATCGGCGCCGTACATAAGCCCCTGTGGGCCGCGCAACAATTCTACCCGTGCCACATCGGCACTCATAATATGTTGCAGCTGAGCGCTGGCTTGCGGTCCGGTTGGGTCGGTTACATCCACCCCATCGATTCGCACCATGGTGCGGTAACCGGACTCACCGCGAACCCGAATGGAGGTAGGACTTCCCATCCCTCCGGTATTGGTAATGGAAACCGACGGCATGGCGCGCAGTGCATCGGCCAGAGCGGTAAAACCGCGCGCTTTAATTTGACTCTCGTCCAATACGGCGATCGAAGTGGCTACTTCGCGCATTGGTTGCTCTTGACGCGAGCTAATCACCACCATGGTTTCCAGGCTGGGTAGTAAGGCGTGAATATCAGCACTATTGTCGGATGTTTGGGCAGCTGTCGCCCCGGAAGCGGCCAAAATGGCGGCCGTTAAAATGGTTTTTTTCAAGGTTCAACCCCTAAGCAAATTGGACTTGGGATCGAGGGAGGAATAGCAATGCGGCGCTTGGCGCTTGGCCGATAGACGTGCGTATTGCCAGATGGTAGCCCTCCGCTCCATCACGGTTCGGATACAGGCCGGTATCGGGCTTACAAGCGTGGCTTGATCACCGTTGCGGGGGCAGCGCCGGATTGTCCGGTCTTCCCGTTTACCCTACTCAACTCTGGCAACGCCAGGCAGCAGGCACCTATATCGTGGCGCGCAATGTAAGGGGATAGGAGGCGTTTGTCAATTGAGCCAACAATCGAGTGCGGCAATCCTTGGGCGCTAACTCAGTGAATAGCTGCCCATGGTGCCGCACGCGATTGATTGCCAATAAGCGCTGTTGCGTATCAGTGAGGGGGGTCGCGGTAAAAGCTGCCAGCTCCGGCATGGGCTTCGTCACCCCCCCAAGCGGGCAGCCATTGAAGCATATTTGTGTGTCCATCGGCGTCGACATCGTGCATTTGAATATTGATTCGCACCCCATCCCAACGACTGCCGTGGTCTTGATTTAACAGAGCAAATGGAATGGCTATCTCAGCGCTGTAACCGCCCTCGGTCGTACGGACTTTTTGCCAAACCGTATCTGACAATTCGGGCTTGCCAATAAGCTTGGCGCGGTGACCGGGTGCGGGCGGCTGCAAGATAATTTGGCGATCTCCGGGCACGCGGTTATCGTAGGTAGGCTTTAACAAACGGCGCGATTTAGGGCGAGCATCGAGAGAGATTAACAGCTTGTCTTGCCCGCGGTGTTGATCGCTCTCGAACCGAACAATTTCGTCGTCTTTCACATCGAGCGCGATGACTAAATGTTGGTCACTCTGTCCGAGCGACCAAGAGAAGTCCGCATCCGCCGGGCTCACGAGTGAATCAGTATTGTGCGGTTTTAACGATGAGAAAAATGCTGCATTGCGCCACTCGCTGAGCGAGCCATCCAGGGTCAGATTTTTCAGTGGGCTAATCGGGTATTCGCGGCTAATCGCCAGTGTGCGCTCGCCGCTATAGCTAACTTGTTCACCATGATGGTCATATTCAAGTTGCCAGCGAATATCCAGGGCATTGCTATTGTCCTGCGCCAGCTGCACAGCGCTTACCGGCAGCTCAATATGACGCACCTCGTTAGGCGGCACCGTGATGCTTTGCGGCGAGAGCCCCGTAAAGGCAAAACCTGAGCAGCCCAAAATATCAGCCGTTAAAGTGTAGGGAATATCCGCATCGTTGGTCAGACGCAAAGCCGCTGTGCCTTGCTTAAAATCACCTCGGTGCAATAGGGCCGGCACCGATAACCGACCGCGATCAATCATATTATGTTGTAGCCCACGCATATGAGCGGTGCGCACGTCTTCATCCAAAATACCATCCAACATTAAATTGGCGATAATAGGGCCATCGTCACTCATGGTGATCCACACCACATGATCAAATTCGCCAAAGCGCGTGCCGCGCATGCTACTGATGCCGCCGGTTGTGGCCAAGGTAAAATAGTTGCGGCCGTGGCGCTGCTCTTTGACATAGCGATGATGATGCCCGGCAAATACGGTAAAAGGACGCTCGTCTAACACGGCTTCAATCTCACCCCACCGGTCCTGCTCGTCTCTATCCCACATGGGGGCATGGGTAAACACTAAAGTCCATTTGGGCTCTGGGTTGTCTTGCAACGTTTGTTTCAACCACTGCACCTGCTCATCGGAAAAGCTGTGCGTCGAGCCACCATCATTGGAGTTGAGCATAACGAACAACACATCGCGATAGACAAAATGGTAGTAACTTTTGCCATAGCGTTCGCGCCACACATCAGCCATGACATCATTGGTGTAATCGTGATTACCTGCCAGATAAAAAAACGGCATGTCGAGACGCTCAACCATATTGTCAAACGCATTCCACTCCGCCGCCAGCTGCGCGCGATCCTCGGTATAGCCTTCAATTAAATCGCCCACACTGACGACGAATTCCGGCTGCAGCAAATTGAGCTTGTCTACCGCCTGGGAAAACACCCCGGGGCGAAGCCCACCGGTGCGATCTGTCACCACCGCAAATTGAAAGGCATCGGGATGATTGTTGAGCTGTAAGTGAGTCCAGGGCACCACTGGCAAAGAATGATCAATCACGAGCCCATTGGCTGGCGATGATTCGCCGTGGGTATGTTCGGCGCCACTGTGAGCCTGAACGTAACCGGCGATACTGGCGACAACAATAAAAGACAGCCAAAAGCGCGAAATAAACATCATTGTACAATCCTGGAAAATAGTATTTTTCCCAGTCTAGACAAATATAAATGACATTGTCTATCGCACGATTAAGTTAACTCATACTTTATGTGGGTCGATATAATCTCAATAGTTTACAACGCTGGCCCGCCACCACGCAGTTAACACTTCGATATTTTTTAACCGGCCACTTCGACTCAACAGTTAGCAGCATTAACCACCACACTGGGTGCGGCATTGATACCACCGGCAGCGCTATAGGTTACCCGGCAGTTTGCATCAATAGCACCGTCATCGTCGATATCGTAACCGATCACACCATCATTCGTTGTCGCCTTCTCGGCCAGGTCATCGCTTTGAATATTGAGCAGGCTTTCAATGGCTGCGGCTACAGGATAACCATAAGCCACGTCGATATGACTGCCATTGCCGTTACCACAGATTGTACTCGCTGCCTGTTCGCTGCCTTCAATCACACAGCGCGCATAAAGCAAGTTGGCCGCGCCAATCATTGACCCCTGCACCCCTTCCAGCACTGCCCTGCGCGCGTCTCCTTGCAGTTGAATAAATCTGGGCACCGCAATGGCGGCCAAAATTCCGACAATGGTGATGACCACCACTAACTCAATTAAGGTGAAGCCTAGGCCTGCTGGTCGCATAATCGTTTCCTGTACAGATATTGGCGGGCACTGCTGCGCGAGTGCACGCGCGCGCTACCCCATATCTAGTATTGACTACTCAGGTCGAATTTGCTGTAAAACTTCCTCGCATAATCGGTGAGTGTGCAAAACACCCTGTAAATACTCACGATCTGCCCGGCCGGACTTAACTTGTTGCATAAACGCCTCGAGCATCGTGTAAAACCCTCTTTTGTACAGGGTTTCCTGCCAATCTCCAAAGCCTATGGGCGAGGCTTGATTATTTTCCATCTGCAACCCTTGGCTTAAGTTATCCACCTGCCAGCTAATATTGTCACCACTGCATTCCAGTCGCTCTCGGGTTTGACCACTGATCCGATTCATACTGGCGATACACGAGGTGCCGGAGTGTTGCCAAGCCACTGTTACGTTAGCCAGTCGCCCCGCTCGATGGCAGGCGTGAACCTGAATATTTTGCACCGATTTAGCCGAACAGAAGCGAACAAAATCTAAGACATGGATAAAATCATCGTACACGTAATGCCGTGCCTCATCCGCCAGATTATGCCGATGTTTTTGATACACAATGCTCACGGAAGGTACGGCTAGAGCTTTTTGGTAAAGCGGCGCGTAACGACGGTTAAAGCCACAAAACAGCGGCGTATCTTCGGCTTGCGCCAATGCAATAAGATGTTCGGCCTCCTCCAGTCGGTAGCTCAGAGGCTTGTCGACAAAAGTGGGGATGCCCGCCGCAAGTGCAGCCTGAGCCAATGCGTAATGACTTTCTGTGCTGGAGTGAATCATAACGGCATCGGGCCGACTGCGTAGCAGTTCTGCAAAGTCAGTATAGCACTCGCTGATTCGGTAACGTTCCGCTAGCTGGTGTAATGTTGAGCGGTTACGGGTGCACAACACCGGAGTTACGGGTAGGTGCTGATTAACGGCCGGCAAATAAGCTTTTTGTGCAATATCCCCCAAGCCGACTAATGCCAAGCGCATACAGGTTCCTTATCATTCAAGAGTGAAAAAGTTCGCCCTAGTATACGCCTTTTAATGTGTTAAGCCCGAGCGACTAACCCATCAGCGCGCTTCCCAACATACCCAACATAAACCCCAACACCGCGCCCAAAGGTGGCATCCAGTGCGTGCGCATTACTGCCTGTGGTGCGATATCCTGAAAAATAAGGTATAGAATACCGCCAGAAGCAAAACTCATAATGGCTGCAGTGAGTACTTCTTGCTCTTGCAACCAGGTATAGCCTAACCACGCTGCAATTGGCCCGAACACGGTGGCGATAAAAATAGCCCAAAGAATTTTTTTGCCCGCCAGGTGATTACTGCGCATTTCGCGAAACGCATTAAAACCCTCTGGCAAATTTTGCAGGCCAATAAAGCCCGCCAACAACCAGCCCATTTTACGGTTTTGACTAAATACGGCTCCCAGTGACATAGCCTCCGGCAAATAGTCCATCATCATTGCCAGGAACTGGGCGATACTACCTTTGCGCTTTGCTAAAAACGCATCGATAACACAAAAAACCAAACCGCCAGCAAGAAACGTTAAAGACAAACTAACCAAACTCAACGTCTTCATCGCGTGCGGGGCTAAAGAAAAAGCCACCGCCGCCAATAAGGCACCACCACCAAAGGCGGTGATACCGTGTAGCAACTCTTGCTTACGCTCAGTTTCACGACTGGACTCAAAGCAAGCCAAAAAGGCACCAACTAGTGCGCTGGCACCCGATGCCCAAGTAATAATGACAATTAACAATAACTCAGGCAAAGCCAATCAACCCCTAGTTAACGCACCGCGTTTAAAAAATGCATGTGCTTTTCGTACTGGTCAAGTACATCGGCAATCACTTGTTCCTCACTCCAACCCATCACATCGTAATCCTGACCGCCCTCTTTTAAATAGACCTCGGCGCGATAATAGCGCAGCGTTTCACCACGTTTTTTACTGGTGTCGCGCATCACAAAAGTGGGGGGCGTATAAGGCCGAACGTGTACGGAATAGAAAAAATCGGTCTCTTCGCCGTGATTAACCTCAAGCCACAACCGGTCTTGTTCGTCTTGCTCCACTTTCGCCATCAAGCCTTGACTATGGAGCTCATCGGCCACTTTACGCAGGGCGCTATGAACTGCTCCCTGTAAAAAAGTAAGGACATCGTCACGCTTGGGCTGGTGAACAATTCGCGCCAAACGGTTCTGCCAAGTTACCGGATTTTTTGCCACCCGCGGCGCCAGCATGGCATCGCGTAAACTGACTCTTTTAACGATTTCCAGCCTGAGCGCCTTAAATAGGCCCCAACACATCAGTAGCATCACCACGGTAAATGGCAGTGCACTGGCAATGGTTGCTGTTTGCAAGGCAGCCAGCCCGCCGGCAACCAATAGTGACGCGGCAATAACGCCTTCAGACACCGACCAAAAAATTCTCTGCCAAACCGGCGTATCTTCTTCCGTACCCCCCGAGGTCAACATATCGACAACCAGCGAGCCCGAATCCGACGAGGTCACAAAAAAGGTAATGACCAATACAGTTGCCACTAACGAGGCAATGGTCGTCATGGGTAGATATTCAAAAAATTGAAACAAGGCTACTGAGGAATCCGCCGCTACCGCGTCGGCAAGCTGCGTGATACCCTGCTCCAAAATCATATTAACCGCAGTATTACCAAAAAAAGTCATCCACATAAAAGTAAAGCCCACCGGCACCATCAAGACACCGACGACAAATTCGCGAATGCTGCGCCCGCGTGACACCCGCGCGATAAACATCCCTACAAAAGGCGACCAGGCAATCCACCACCCCCAATAAAACAGCGTCCAACCGCCGATCCAACCGGTGGGTTCGTAGGCATAAAGGTTAAAAGTCGTTTCCACCAATCCCGACAGATAATAACCAACATTTTGTACGTAGGTTTGCAATAAATGCACAGTTGGCCCGGCAATCAACACAAACAGCAATAACGCCACGGCGAGAAAAAGGTTAAGCTCTGACACCCGGCGTATACCGCCATCTAAACCCAGCACAACAGACACCGTTGCCAACAGGGTAATACCGGCAATCAGTGCAATTTGCACTCCGGTACTTATTTCGACATCAAATAGATAATTAAGGCCCGCATTAACTTGCATCACCCCCAGCCCGAGCGAAGTAGCTACCCCGAACAAAGTCCCCAATACCGCAAAAATATCCACCGCATGCCCAATGGGGCCGTAAATACGTTCGCCAATAAGCGGGTAGAACGCCGAGCGAATGGTTAAAGGCAAATTGTGACGAAATGCAAAGTAAGCGAGCGATAGCGCCACCACCGCGTAAATGGCCCAAGCGTGAACGCCCCAGTGAAAAAATGTAATTTTCATGGCCTCGCGCGCGGCATCTGCCGTGGCGGGATCCCCCACAGGAGGCGTCATGGTGTGCATTACTGGCTCTGCCACACCGAAAAACATTAAACCAATGCCCATACCGGCCGAGAACAGCATCGCGAACCACGAAAAATAACTGTAATCCGGCTCGCTGTGATCGGGGCCTAGTTTAATGCGCCCATAATCCGATAGCGCCAGCACCACCACAAAAATAAAGAACAGCGCAACTGCCAGCACATAAAACCAGCCGGCCGAATGAACCACCCAGCCCTGCATTGCCGAAAAAACCACCTCGGCATGAGCGGGCCAAATAACGGCGTACAAGACAAACAGCAGACACAAACCACCGGCACCGAAAAACACCGGCGGGTTTACCTTGATATTAATTTTTGAGCCTTGCTCCTGATTGTTTGCGTTAGCGTCACTCATGTTATCTCCGTGTTATAGGTAAAAATCGAGCGATAAGTAAACAGCCTCAAAGTCCCCTTCTCCGACCCAGCCATTGCGATCAACGTAACCATCCTGATTTAAGTATTCAAGATAAATCCAGCCGGGGCCGTAGTTATAACTCATGCCGGGTGCGACCGCGACCACGTCATCGGCATTGTTGCCGGTGGTTTGAGGCCGAGCAGCTGATGCATCCAAATAGAACGACCAGGGCCCACTGTTGTAGCCAACCTCAGCGGCAAAACGCTGATTCTTAACGTTTGTTTGCAGGCCAGTTTGCACACCGTACTCATCAGGCAAGTCGCGCTCCTGCGTGATCCAAGAAGCTTTGGAGAAAAAATTTCCCACCGAGCCCTCATAGTAGAGTACCGCGGCCTGATGATCGCCCGAAACCGGCCGGTCCGGGTTGCCACTCAAGTCTTGCAAACCACCACTTTGCACCGACACACCCAACTTATGATCAGTCGCGACCTCCCACGTGGCATTGCCAACCAGAGTCTGCACCTTGCGATAGGTGACAGAGCTGCCCCAATGGCCATTATCATCGACGGTATCGGTACTGCTATCACCCCAATCATCGGCGTGGTAGTAGGCAAGGTCATAACCGAGTTTTGCGTGTTCACCGCTAAGCTTTAACCCGACATCCATCTGATCACCATAGCCTGCCAGCAAGATATCTCCCGGCCAAAAATTACTCGTCTTCCAGCCAAAAGGAACCTGAGATTTACCGACCCGCAAGGTATTGCTGTCATTAAACTGCCAGCCGACCCAGGCTTTGTGTAAGGTGTATTGATCACCGGTTGAATTATTAGCCGTGTCGGTAAAGCTGCCGGGGCCCACCCGAAACTCCGCGGAATAAAGCCAGCGCCCTTCGCTTTCAGCGTGACCGTCCAGGTAGAGAATCAACGCTTCGCCGGTAAACTCGCCGCCGCTGTTGCTATTGGCTTTATCGTCAGGCAAATATTGATAGGTACCCCAAACACCAGCAGACAGCTGTGTCTCGCCGTGAACAGCACCCGCTGTTACACCACCCAAAAGCATTAATAAGGCTTGTTTCAATTTAGTCATGGGTTTCCCTGTGTAGTTATTGTAAAAAGCTGACAATGCCAACCGGAGAGTTGCCCGTCGTTAAACCTTGGGGCAGTAGAGAACGTGACCGTGCGGGTCATGTCAGACGATAGCGAGCACCCGCCAGCGGTATGTGAACAGCAAGAGAGGAACGCAGCAAACCCGTAAAAGAGCATTGAGCGTTCTTAGCGCAACGATTTCTCACCAGTATAGACCATGGAGGTGACCGCTTTCGAATCCAGCCGTGCAAACAGATCACCATTCTATTAAACAAGCCCCCCCAGCGCCTAACCGGGACCTTCCCATGGCGTTAGCCGCTCGCTTTGGGTAAAATGCCGCCTTTTCCCGTTGTGAGCTCTATTTCATGGAAACACTGACGCTAAAGCCCATTCGCTCTGCCCGGGGTGAAGTCACCCTGCCCGGTTCGAAAAGTTTGTCTAATCGCATCCTCCTATTGGCAGCGCTGGCACAAGGCGAAACCACTATTACCAACTTGTTGGACAGTGACGATGTCAGCCATATGCTGACCGCACTCAAGGCACTGGGCGTCGATTACACTCTGTCAGAAGACAAAAAAACTTGTCGCTTGACGGGACTGGCAGGCGTTTTTCAAGCGGGTCAATCCGTTGAGCTGTTTTTGGGTAACGCAGGTACCGCAGTTCGCCCCCTGACCGCCGCACTGGCGATTAGCGAAGGCACTTTCACCATTACCGGTGAACCGCGTATGTACGAGCGCCCTATCGGCGACTTAATCGATGCCTTACGTCAGCTGGGCGCCGAGGTTACTTATCTTAAAGACGATGGCTTCCCGCCCCTGACCCTGCAAGGTAAACCACTCAACGGTGGCGAAGTCAGTATTAAAGGCAATATATCCAGCCAGTACCTCACCGCCTTACTTATGATTGCACCTCTGCTGCAAAGCACTACCTGCATCAAGGTGGATGGCGAACTGGTCTCCAAGCCTTATATTGATATTACACTGGACACCATGGCCAAGTTCGGGGTGCAGGTGACCAATAACGACTACCAATCGTTCGAAATTCAAGGCCAACAAACCTACCAATCACCGGGTGAGATTATGGTGGAGGGCGATGCGTCTTCTGCCTCTTACTTTTTAGCCGCCGCAGCCATTGGCGGCGGGCCGGTAAAAGTACACGGCACTGGCAGCGCTAGTATTCAGGGCGACGCTAAATTTGCCGATGTACTACAACAGATGGGGGCCAAAGTCACCTACGCCGATATGTGGATCGAAGTGGAAGCCGGCAGCGAGCTGAACGGTGTGGACGTGGACTTGAACCACATCCCCGATGCGGCCATGACCATTGCCACCACGGCTCTGTTTGCCAAAGGCCCGACTCGTATTCGCAACATCTACAACTGGCGAGTTAAAGAAACCGACCGCTTAGCGGCTATGGCGACTGAGTTACGCAAAGTTGGCGCGAGGGTTGAGGAAGGTGAGGATTATATTTACATTGAGCCGCCCACAAGTCTAACTTCAGCGGCCATTGATACCTACAACGATCACCGCATGGCGATGTGCTTTTCGCTGGCAAGCTTTGGGGATGTGGATATTGTAATCAATGACCCCAAATGCACCTCGAAAACTTTCCCCACGTATTTTGCCGAGTTCAACCGTATTACCAAGGCGTAATGCACTTAGGCTTACACACAAGCCGAATACCAAAAAAGCCCTTAACCCTGTGCAGGGTTAAGGGCTTTTTAATGCGCGACCATTCAGCCGAAGAGATTAGGTTTTCGGCAAGGTTACCCCGCGCTGGCCCTGATACTTCCCGCCGCGGTCTTTGTAACTGGTGTCACACACCTCATCCGATTCAAAAAACAGCATCTGCGCCACGCCTTCGTTGGCGTAAATTTTAGCCGGTAATGGTGTGGTATTGCTAAATTCCAGCGTCACATGACCTTCCCACTCGGGCTCCAGTGGCGTGACATTAACAATAATGCCGCAGCGGGCGTAAGTGGACTTACCCAAGCACACCGTCAATACAGAGCGCGGGATACGGAAATACTCGACAGTGCGCGCCAGCGCAAAGGAGTTGGGGGGAATCACGCAGACATCACTTTTAACATCGACAAAGCTGTTTTCATCAAAGTTTTTAGGGTCTACTACCGATGAATACACGTTAGTGAAGATCTTAAACTCATCCGCACAACGCACATCATAGCCGTAACTTGAGGTGCCGTAGGAGATAATACGCTGCTGATCGGCCCCGTGGCGTACCTGACCTGGCTCAAACGGCTCGATCATGCCTTGCTCGGCAGCCATGCGGCGCATCCACTTATCGGATTTGATACTCATTGTGACCCCTTAGATTACGATGTAATTGCGGCGCGTATGATAGCGGTTTTTGGCCTATATTGGGAGCACCCTACACGCTCAGCTGATTTCCCCATTCAACCGTCTCCCGCGCTGCTTTGTCGCACTCAACCATTTGGCCCAGCCTAGCCTCTGTTTTAACAGTCTTGAATTCAATCGGTCACTGCGGCAAGACCGACGCGGACACCGAGCCAAACTGCATTTCAACGTCGGGGCTGTCTAATACAAAACGACTACCGTCATCCAGTTCGACGGTAATGGTAAATGTGTGCCGAGCATACTGAGGCGGCTCGGTGAAAAACAGCGAGAGCCGCTCTGGCGCACCGGGTTGTTGTACAAAATAATCGTTAAGGTCTTCGGCATCCACCCAAACGAGCATGCCATATGGAGCCACGATGCCCGACAAGTCCGATCCCGCAGGATAATCGTCGGTGTAGGCATTATCGCTTACAACCGAAATAGACACGACGGTTTGTGCCGGCTGCGACGGGGCAGGACTACAGGCTAGCGCAAGTGGCCACAAGCTCCAGCGAGTTGGCGCAGCCTGCACCTGATAGTGCTGAACGTCTGCCGTCAACACAACACCAAGCTGGCTCCAGGATACCGGCTCACCGTTCACGGGCTCACCATAGTCATAGGTATTGGCGGTAATAGGTTCCGCGTGCTGTATGACCGACACTTGGTAATCGTTCACGGTGTATTCAGATGGAGGTGGCAAACTCCCGCCACAAGGATCGGTACCACTCCCCCCGCAAGCACTGAGTAATATTGCCGTAAAGCTAGCACAGGAGGTTAACAGCGGTGCTTTCATAATTAGTCCTTTAAAATATGTTACAGAGCTCGAATAATAGCATGTTGTCTCTCGACTTAAGCTCGTTTGTCGCTAAAAACCAACCTAAAAAACAGTGCCCCCATAGACAAAAAAGCCGCACCCCAAAGGCACGGCTTTACTGAAAAGTTACTGCAACTAACGGTCAGTCACCAACCGTCTCAAATATAGGCCCGGGGGCGGCTTGGGTGTTTTCTCGCCACAGATTGGCGGCCATTTTTAAGGCGATGGCACGGTAGGCTTGTGCGGCTTCGCCGTGGGGCTCAGCGGCGACCGAGGGCGTGCCGCTATCGGCCTGTTCGCGCACAGCAAGTGATAACGGCAGCGCGCCCAGTAGCTCGGTGTTGTAGTCTTGGGCGATACGATCGCCACCACCGGCGCCAAATATAGCCTCTTCATGACCGCAATTACTGCACACATGAGTGGCCATGTTTTCGACTACGCCCAGCACTGGCACATTCACTTTGCGAAACATTTCGATGCCTTTAACGGCATCGAGCAGAGCAATATCCTGTGGGGTGGTGACAATCACAGCGCCGGTTACCGGCACACTTTGCGACAGGGTTAAGGCGATATCGCCAGTGCCGGGTGGCATATCGATGATTAAGTAGTCGACATCGTCCCAGCAGGTTTGGCCCAGTAGCTGTTTCAGCGCGCCGCTTACCATAGGCCCTCGCCAAACCATCGGGGTTTGCTCGGTAACCAGATACCCCATCGAGATTGTCTGCAAACCGTGAGCTTCTATCGGCACCATTTGCTGCGATTTACCCTCACCGACAATTTGCGGGCGGCGTTGGCCCACACCCAGCATTTGCGGCTGGCTGGGGCCGTAGATGTCGGCATCTAGCACCCCTACCCGAGCGCCCTCGGCCGCCAGTGCCAAGGCTAGGTTAGCGGCGGTGGTGGATTTCCCTACCCCGCCCTTGCCCGAGGCAACTGCAATAATATTTTTAACCCCAGGCACGGCCTGTGCGCTGTTGGCGGCGGGGTGCGCGGTGACAGTCCAACTTAAATCGAGATCTACCGCCTCCACCCCATCCAGCGCCATAAGCGCCTGCTGGACTTGCTCGGCAAGGCGCTCGTCGGTTGCTGCGGGATACCCCAGCGCAAGGCTCACCTGAACCTTGCCCCCCTCGATGGACAGCGACTGAATCGCCCCTAGGCTTTCAAGGCTAGTGCCATTGTATGGATCGGCTAAAGCGCCGAGGACTCGGGCAATTTCGGTTTGATCAATCATGACGTTGGGACCCTCTAGCAAGTAATCTGACAAGCGCGCTAATCAATAACAGTGGCCTATTGGTGGGGGCACAGTTGCAAAATCCAACCACAGACCTCGTAAACCCCTGAATTACCGCGCAAAAAGGGCGCGAAAATGGTATAGTGCCGCTCCATTTTTGCCCCCGCCGTCTATGGATGGCGAGGCTCATGACTACGGACTATTTGCTACGGACTACGCGGCCCACACGCAGCGAGCTTTAGCTACTAACGAGAGTAAACGTCGAGATATGACCACACAGAGCACACGCCGCAAGATCATGGTAACCAGCGCGCTGCCCTACGCCAATGGTGAGCTGCATCTGGGCCATATTATGGAGCAAATCCAAACCGACATCTGGGTCAGGTTTCAAAACCTTCGCGGTCATGAGTGCTACTACTTTTGCGCCGACGATGCCCACGGCACCGCCATCACCCTCAAGGCGGAAGAGCAAGGCATTAGCCCCGAACAGCATATCGACAATATGCACGCCGTCCACAAAGCGGTGGCCGAAGGCTTTGGCGTCAGGCACGACAACTTTTACACCACCCACTCGCCTGAGAATCGCGAGTTGTCGGAAATGATTTATAAGCGTTTGGAAGCCAAAGGGCATATTGCGCGCCGTTCTATTACTCAGGCGTTCGACCCGGAAAAACAACTGTTTTTGGCGGATCGCTATATCAAGGGTAGCTGCCCCAAGTGTAAAACCGAGGACCAGTACGGTGATAACTGCGAGGCTTGCGGCGCAACCTACAGCCCGATGGAGCTGATCAACCCCGTCTCTGTTTTGACTGGTGCCACACCAGTGCCGAAAGAGTCCGAGCACTTTTTCTTTAAGTTGCCAGAGTTTGCCGACTTCCTGAAACAGTGGACTCGCGCCGGTCACCTGCAAGATGAAGTGGCCAACAAAGTGGCCGAGTGGCTGGACGCCGACTTACAAGAGTGGGACATCTCCCGCGATGCGCCCTACTTCGGTTTTGAAATCCCAGGCCACCCGGGCAAATATTTTTACGTTTGGCTGGACGCCCCTATCGGCTATATCGCCAGCTTGAAAAACTTTGCCGATCAAAACGGTTTTGATTGGCAAGAGTTCTGGCGCCCGGACAGCGGGTGCGAAGTACACCACTTTATCGGCAAGGATATTGTCAACTTTCACGCTCTGTTCTGGCCTGCCATGCTGCATTCAGCTGAGCTGCGCACACCGACTAAAGTTAATGTGCACGGCTTTGTCACCGTCAATGGCAAAAAAATGTCGAAATCGCGCGGCACCTTTATTAACGGGCAAACCTACTTGCAGCATCTGGACCCCGAGTACCTGCGCTATTACTTTGCCGCCAAGCTCACCAGCGCGGTGGATGACCTCGATTTAAATCTGGACGATTTTATCGCCCGGGTAAACTCCGACTTGGTGGGCAAGGTGGTCAATATTGCCAGCCGCACCGCTAAATTTATCGCCAAAGCCGGTGGCAACATGAGCGCCGAGCCAGTAGACGCCGAGCTGTGGCAGCGTTTTATCGACGCCGAAGCGGTGATTGCCGAGCACTACGAGCAGCGCAATTTCAGTAAAGCCATGCGCGACATTATGGCGCTGGCCGATGCCGCCAACGAATATATCGCCGCCGCCGAGCCATGGAAAATGGCTAAAGATGAAGGCCGCGAGCAGGAGGTGGTCGAGGTCTGCTCCCTGGGCGTCAATATGTTCCGCGCCATTATGATTTTCTTAAAGCCCGTGGCACCGCAACTGGCCGAGCGCGCCGAAGCTTTCTTGGGCGAGACTCTGATCTGGGCCGAGGGCATCGCCTACCGCGGTGGCGAGATCAATAAATTTAAGCCGCTGCTGCAGCGCATTGAAAAAGACAAGGTAGACGCCATGATTGAGGCGAGCAAAGAAGAGGCGGCCCCCAAGGCCACCGGCCCACTGGCCGACGAGCCACTGTGCGAAGAAATTGAATTTGGCGACTTTGCCAAAGTCGACCTGCGGGTCGCTAAAATTGTTCAAGCCAGCCACGTTGAAGGGGCGGATAAGCTCCTGCAATTAACCCTGGATATCGGCGGCGAAACCCGCAATGTATTCTCGGGCATTAAATCGGCCTATCAACCAGAAGCGCTGGAAGGCCGCCTAACCGTGATGGTCGCCAACCTAAAACCGCGCAAAATGAAATTCGGCTTATCCGAAGGGATGGTCTTAGCCGCCGGCCCAGGCGACAAAGAGATATACCTGCTAGAGCCCGACAGCGGCGCACTACCAGGGCAGAGGGTGATGTAGCGTGTTTACGTCTGACGTCTGACGTCTGACGTTTATAAGCATATACCCAAACAACCTAAATGAGATTCGTTTTTATATTGAACCGCGCCGGGTGCATCCGGGATAATGCGCTCTTAGCGCTATAGTCCCTGCGGACTGACTTCGAGGTGAACAGCATGACCGATTTAGCGGTTATCTTGCTCAGCACAATATTAGTGAACAACTTTGTACTGGTTCAGTTTTTGGGCCTGTGCCCATTTATGGGCGTCTCCAATAAGCTTGAGACGGCTATTGGTATGGCCAGTGCCACCACTTTTGTGCTGACTTTGGCCTCGATTTGCAGCTATCTCGTGGCCACCTGGGTATTGCAGCCGCTGGGCCTCGAGTATATGCGCACCATCAGTTTTATTCTGGTGATTGCCGTGGTAGTGCAGTTGGCGAAGATGTTTATCGAAAAAACCAGCCCTCTTCTGTACCGGGTACTGGGGGTATTTTTGCCACTGATTACCACCAACTGCGCCGTATTGGGCGTGGCTTTGCAAAACACCCAAAAAGCCCACAGCTTTGTCGAATCCACCATTTTTGGCTTCGGTGCCGCGCTCGGGTTTTCGTTAGTTCTGATTTTATTTTCGGCCATGCGCGAACGCCTGGCTGTAGCCGATGTGCCTACGCCTTTTAAAGGAGCTGCTATCGGCATGATTACCGCCGGCCTGATGTCTCTGGCGTTTATGGGCTTTGGCGGTTTGGTGTAACGAAACAATTATGTTGGAAACCATTGCTCAACACCCTATTGCCGCCGCACTGATCGCTCTGATCGGTTTGGCACTGCTATTCGGCGCACTGCTGGGATTCGCCGCTGTCCGCTTTAAAGTGGAGGGCGACCCGATTGTCGAGCAAATCGACAACCTATTACCGCAAACTCAGTGCGGCCAGTGCGGCTACCCTGGTTGCCGCCCCTACGCGCAGGCCATCGCCAATGGCGACTCTATCAATAAGTGCCCACCCGGCGGCCAAACCACTATCAATGAGTTGGCCGACCTGCTTGATGTAGAAGCCCCGACACTGGACGAAGAGCACGGCGAAGAAGCGGACGTGGCCACCGTCGCGGTGATTCGCGAAGACGAGTGCATTGGCTGCACCAAATGTATTCAGGCTTGCCCAATGGACGCAATCTTAGGCGCGGCCAAGCAAATGCACACGGTTATTGCCGATGAATGTACCGGCTGCGACCTCTGTGTTGAGCCCTGCCCGGTGGACTGCATTGATATGATTCCACTGGCAACCAGTATTAAAGAGTGGCGTTGGGAGCTGCCTGCAGCCAGCCACGAACAAGCCGACAATCTAATTGCTACCGACCAAGGTCGCGGCTCTGAACAAAACTCCGGCGAAGCGGCGTGATGGAATTAATTAAAGTGTGGGACATTCCCGGCGGAGTACACCCGCCGGAAAACAAAACGCAATCCTTGCTCGAGCCCCTCGGCCCGCTGGCCATTGCCCCTCAGTTAATTCTGCCGGTCAGTCAGCACATTGGCGCGCCCGCTAAACCCATTGTCGAGGTTGGCGATCAGGTATTGGGCGGACAAGTGATCGCTGAGGCAGACGGTGTGTTCAGTGCTAATGTTCACGCCCCCACCTCGGGCCGTATTGCCGCCATTGTGGAGCACACCGTGCCCCACCCCTCCGGCATGACCGACCTATGTATCATTTTGGATACCGACGGCAAAGACGACTGGACACCTTTGTCTCCCTGGGAGGATTACGCCGAACGCAATAAGGATGACTTACTCGCACGCATTCGCGAATCGGGTATTGCCGGTTTGGGCGGTGCGGGTTTTCCTGCGGCCGTCAAACTGAATCCGCGTGCTAATCACCCGATTGACACCCTCATTATTAACGGCACTGAGTGTGAGCCCTACATCACCGCCGATGATGTGTTGATGCGCGAGCGTGCCCAAGAGGTCATCGCGGGCACTCAAATCTTGGCCCAGCTGCTCAACCAACCCGAGCGCGTGGTGATAGGTGTTGAAGACAACAAGCCCGAGGCCATTGCCGCTCTGCGCAAAGCCGCCGAAGGCAGTGCAATACAAGTGGTGAGTTTTCCCACCAAGTACCCATCCGGGGGCGAAAAACAGCTGATTCAAATTCTCACCGGGCGCGAAGTCCCCGCTGGGCAAATTCCCGCCGCCATCGGCGTGGTTTGCCAAAACGTGGGCACTACGGCTGCCATTTATCGCGCGGTGCGATTCGGTGAACCACTGGTGAAACGCATCACCACCGTCGTGGGCGAGGCCTTACAAACCCAGCGCAATATCGAGGTGCTGTTTGGCACCCCGGTAAACTTTGTGCTGGAGCAACACGGCTACCAACACAAGAAAGCCTCGCGCCTAGTGATGGGCGGCCCGATGATGGGCTTTAGCTTGCCGGATTTATCCGTACCCGTGGTCAAAACCACCAACTGTTTATTGGCACCGAGCAAAAAAGAACTGCCACCGCCCGAGCCTGCCATGGCCTGCATTCGCTGTGGTATGTGCGCCGAAGCCTGCCCGGTAGAATTGCTGCCGCAGCAGTTGTTTTGGTACGCCCAGGCGGAAGACCTGGAAAAGTTGGAGACTCACAACTTATTTGACTGCATTGAATGCGGCGCCTGCTCTTATGTCTGCCCCAGCCATATTCCGCTGGTGCAGTACTACCGCGCTGCCAAAGGCGAGATTCGTCAGCACCGCATCGACAAAGAAAAATCAGACCGCTCGCGCCGGCGCTTTGAATTCCGTCAGGACCGTATCGCCAAAGAGGAGGCGGAAAAAGAAGCCAAGCGTCTAGCCCGCAAAAAGGCCGCCGAAGAGGCCAAGAAAAAACTGGCCGAACAGAAGGCCAATACTCCGGCCGAGCCCAAACCGGCAGCGGTATCGACACAAGATACCGACAAGCAGCGCGCCAAGCTTGAGCGCCTGCTCGCCTCGGCGCATGAGCGCTTGAAAAAAGCCGAGCAACCATTGGCTGAAGAGGCCACCGACGAACAAGCTGAAAAACAAGCCGCGAGTATCAAGCAGGCACAATTAAAAGTCAGCGATGCACAAAAGAAGCTGGACGCCTTTATTGCCTCTCAAGGAGAAAACAACCGTCAGGCGAGCTCAACAGAGGCGAATGATCCGGTTGCGGCTGCGATCGAACGGGCCAAAGCCAAGCAGACCATGAGCCCGAAAGAGAAGCTGCGCAACAGCGTCGAATCCCTGCAAAAACGCCTACAAAAAGCCGAACAAAAAGTGATTGAGGCGAAAGACAACAAGCCCGATATGGTTGAAGCTTTGCAGCAAGGGGTCGACAAACTTAAAGATAAGTTGAGTGCAGCGCAGAATGAGTTGGCTGAGTTAACGCCAGCTGCAGCAGCGCCAGCAACACCTGCCAACGCCACACCGGATGTCGCGCAGGCCGCCATCGAGCGGGCTAAAGCCAAACTTGCCATGTCGCCAGAAGAAAAACTGCGCTCATCGCTCGAGTCACTGTACAAGCGTCTGGAAAAAGCCGAACAAAAAGCCGCCAGTGCCAAGCAAGAAGACTCCGACAAGGCCGAAGCCTTGCAGCAGGGTGTCGAGCGTTTAAAGGAAAAAATCGCCAGCACCCAAAAAGAGTTGGCCGAGGCAACGCCGTCAACAGTGGCAGAGGAAACACCGCAAGATCCGGCCACCTCAGATGCCGCCAGCCTGGCCATCGAAAAAGCCAAAGCTAAAGCTGCCGCTATGGCCACCATGAGCGCTTCGGATAAGCTGCGCAATCAAGTCGACTCACTGCAAGCGCGACTGGAAAAAGCTCAAGCCCGTTTAGACAAAGCCGAGCAAGAGAACGATGAGAATATCGACGCCTTTAAAGCCGGCGTCAGCAAGTTAGAAGACAAGCTCGCCACGGCCCGCGATCAATTGGCCGAGCTGACTTAATTTAACTGACTCAACAACGGACACTGCAATGGCACTTTTGCGCATCTCTTCACCTCATACACACCGCGCGCTCAGCACAGGGACGGTGATGCGCACCCTTGTGATCGCCACACTCCCCGGCCTCGCCGTACTGACCTACTTTTTTGGCTTGGGTACGCTGCACAACGTCTTGCTTGCCAGCATTACCGCCATGGGCTTTGAAGCGGCGGTAATGAAACTGCGCGGTCGCCCCGTTTGGTTTTACCTGCGCGACTGCAGTGCTCTGGTCACCGGCGTTCTATTAGGCCTTGCCTTACCGCCCTACTGCCCCTGGTGGCTGGTAGTGCTCGGCAGTGGCGTGGCCATTGTACTCGCCAAACAGCTGTACGGTGGTATGGGCTTCAACCCATTTAACCCCGCCATGGTGGCTTATGTTGTCCTGCTGATTTCCTTTCCCCTACACATGAGCCAGTGGGCGGCACCACTAGACATTGGCGGTCAAACGCCCGGTGTGGTGCAAGCGCTGCAACAGATTTGGTTGGGCACGAGCATTGATGGTTATACCGCCGCCACACCTTTGGATACAGTTAAACAAAATAGCGGCTTAATGCTGAACGACCTGTATTTACAAGACCCTGTTTTAAGCGCGGGGCAATTTGTCGGTGCCGGCTGGGAATGGGCCAACCTCGCCTTTTTAGTCGGTGGCGCTTACCTGCTTTATCGGCGCATTTTCACCTGGCACGCCCCCGTGGCGATGTTGGCCAGCTTATCGATAATGGCCTTTTTATTTTACGACGGCGGCAGCTCCACCAGCGGCGGTTCCGTGCTGTTCCATTTATTTTCCGGCGCCACTATGCTCGGAGCTTTCTTTATTGTCACCGACCCGGTCAGCTCGGCGGTCAGCACACGTGGACGATTAATCTACGGGGCTGCGATTGGTGTGTTGATCTACGTGATCCGTATTTGGGGTAACTACCCAGACGGCATTGCCTTTGCAGTACTGCTAATGAATTTTGCCGCGCCTTTTATTGACTATTACACGTTGCCACGCACTTACGGGCATAAAAAAAGTGAGCGGGCTACTCGCAAGGTGGATCAATAATGCTAGGCGCATCTATCAGTAAAAATTCTCTGTTGCTGGGCTTATTTGCACTGGTCACCGCAGGCATCTTGGCGTTAACCAACGTGAATACCCGCGATCGTATCGCTGAAGCTGAGCGGCAGGCCGCCGAGAAAGCACTGTACGAACTGGTACTGGCCGAGCGGGTCGACAACGATTTATTGAGCGACACCCTCCCTACGCCCCCTTCTATGCTGGCGGCGCTGGGGTTGGATACGCCCGAGGCTATTCACCGCGCCCGCAAAGACGGCCAAGTTATTGCGGTGATTGTGCCCGCCGTCGCCCCCGATGGTTACAGCGGTGATATACGAATAATCGTCGGGGTAAATCGCGACGGCTCGGTCGCAGGCGTGCGCGCACTGTCTCACAAAGAAACCCCCGGCCTCGGCGATAAGGTCGATACCGCCAAAAGTGATTGGGTTTACGGCTTTAACGGCAAAAGCCTCAACGATCCTAGCGTGCAGCAATGGGCTGTGAAAAAAGACGGCGGTGTGTTCGACCAGTTTACCGGTGCCACCATTACCCCGCGCGCCGTCACCGCACAGGTGAAACGCGTTTTACAACAAGTGGACGCCCAGCGCGCGCTTTTGTTTGAACTTCCAGCCGAAGCAGGAGAGAAACATGGCGGACAATAACCAGTGGCAAGAAATCAGCGAAAAAGGTTTATGGAGTAATAACCCAGCACTGGTACAACTGCTGGGGCTCTGTCCACTGTTGGCAGTATCCGGCTCGGTGGTCAACGCCCTCGGACTGGGATTAGCGACCATGTTGGTTCTGGTTAGTTCTAATATTGCTGTGTCACTGATTCGTAAAACCGTGAGCGACGCGGTTCGATTGCCCGCATTTGTAATGATTATTGCCTCATTAACCACCTGTATCGAACTGGTCATGCAGGCATTCACCTACGAGCTTTACACGATACTCGGTATTTTTATTCCGCTGATCGTCACCAACTGCGCTATTTTAGGTCGGGCCGATGCCTTTGCCAGTAAAAATCCGGTGCTGCCCGCCGCCTGGGACGGCTTAATGATGGGCCTGGGCTTTATGCTAGTACTTGTCACACTCGGTGCAATTCGGGAGATCTTGGGCTCGGGCACGTTGTTTGCCAACATGCAATTATTGTTTGGCGAGAGTGCTCGCAGTTGGCAACTAACCCTATTTACCGACTACCCGGGCTTTTTGGTCGCTATCTTGCCGCCAGGTGCATTTATTATTACCGGATTTTTAATCGCTCTCAAAAATGGCGTAGATAGCCATTTACAAGCCCGTGCCGCAGCGAAGAAAGAAAAGCCGGTAAAAGGCAGCAAGCGCGTTCGCACCACGGGCAAAATCGCTTAACTCACAATTCTATTCTAGACTCACTCTGAGGTATAAGTGCTTGCGCTTGCCTCAGATAGCGTCAATAATCATCTATTGAGAGTGTGTCTACACACACGATTCACGCTGCCACCACCCGGTGGCCATATTACTTCTATAGAGGGATGCAAAATGTTCAACTTCGGCCAAGATGATATGAATGAGTTTGTTCAAACTCATGTCATTCCTTGGGGGATCAGCTTAGTCACCGCATTGCTGATCTTCATCATCGGTAAAATTGTAGTAAAAATTCTGGTAGGTGTTATTGGCAAGCTCCTGCGCCGCACTAACCTCGACAATATCTTGGTTGAGTTTATCCAGGCAATTGCCAACGCACTGCTGCTGATCGTCGTCATCATTGCGGCTCTTGATCAGCTAGGTGTAGATACCACCTCTCTGATTGCTCTTATTGGTGCTGCCGGTTTGGCGATTGGTTTGGCTTTGCAGGGCTCACTGCAAAACTTTGCTGCGGGCTTCTTGCTATTGGTATTTCGCCCCTTTACGGCAGGCGATTACATTGAGGCAGGTGGTACAGCAGGTGTGGTTAAAACCATTGGCATCTTCACCACTACGCTAAACAGCCCTGACAATAAAGAGATTGTGGTACCTAATGGAGCTATCTACTCGGGCAACATTACCAATTACTCTGCCTTGCCTACGCGCCGCGTAGACTTAGTATTTGGTATTGGTTACGGCGACGACATCAAAAAAGCCAAAGAGATCATGGACAGTGTTGTCAAAGCCGACGAGCGTGTACTGGCCGATCCTGCGCCACAAATTGCAGTCAGTGAATTGGCTGACTCCAGTGTTAACTTCGTGGTTCGCCCGTGGGTCAACAGCGCCGATTACTGGGGCGTGAAGTTTGATTTAACTGAGAACATCAAACTTGCCTTTGACGAAAATGGCATCAGCATCCCTTTCCCTCAAATGGATGTACACCTGCAAAAAGAAGAAGACGCCGCTTAATTCTTCACTTTCTCGGCGGCCTCACGGCCGCCGTCTCCCGTAAAATAACGTAAATCACCGTGCGACTGCCCCCCTAGCCCGCAATAATTGCCCTATGAGCCGATTACTGATAATTGATGACGACCAAGACCTGTGCGCCATGCTCAGTGAATATTTAAATGCCCATGAGCACGAGGTTAGCTGTCGCCATACCGGCACCAGTGGGCTTGAGGCCGCCCTAAACTTGCAGCCCGATATGGTATTGCTAGATGTTATGCTGCCGGAATTAAACGGTTTTGATGTTCTGCGGCAATTGCGCTCCAAGTCGCGAGTACCGGTATTAATGCTTACCGCTCGCGGGGATGAAATCGACCGGGTTCTCGGCCTTGAGCTCGGCGCTGATGACTATTTGGCAAAACCTTTTTCTCATCGAGAATTAGTCGCCCGAATTCAGGCTATTCTTAGGCGTATTAGTCCCGCACAAGAACCGACCGGGGCGTTAGTTTTGCACGCAGGCAGTATGCAGGCGGAATTTTACAACACCGCCGTCGACCTCACTGCAGCCGAGTTTCGTGTACTGAATGTACTTTACGGTAACGCTGGTGAAGTGGTGGACAAAAACGCTATTTGTGAGCAGGCATTCGGGCGCAAGCTACATCCATACGATCGACATATTGATATTCATGTCTCCCATATTCGAAAAAAACTGGCCGATATTAATCCTATCGAAAGCATTAAAACCATTCGCGGTAGTGGTTATCAATTATTGGTCCACCACGCATCATGAAACTCGGCATCGCCGGTTTTACCGGCCGTTTATTTTTATGGTTTTGGCTGTCGTTTACTTTGTTAATCGTCGCTAATTTTTATCTTACTCGCTATCTAGATCACAACACCGAGCCTAGCCCTCCCTCCGCCCAGGACCTCAAAAAACTCGAACACATCAGTGAACGTTTTGCCAAGAGCGACATTCGCCCTATAGACCGCCTATTGCGCAGCCATCTCAGTCGCAATCTGATTATTATCGACCCGCAAACAGGCGCTCCACTGCGCACCCAACGCGGCCACTGGCGACTTGCCCCTCTATTTGAGTCCAATCAGGTTCAAGTTATGGAATTGCGCCCGGGCCACAAAATCATTGGCCCCTTTACAATCTCGACTCTGGAGCGGGACTACCGGGCTTTTTGGGCTATGCCGCCCGAGCACATACCCGCCTGGAGAGCGCAGCTGCAAAGCAACTCTCAATGGCGTCTGGCCATTTCCGCTGTACTGGTACTGATACTGTCGCTAGTACTGGCGCGCTGGTTGAGCCGCCCGGTAAAAACACTGGCTCAGGCCGTCAGACAATTTGGCAACGGCAAACTCGACACTCGGGTAAGCGAAGGCAGGGGGGAGTTTGGCCAGCTGGCGCGTGAGTTTAATAACATGGCGACCAAGTTGCAGGCGTCGATGGACAGTCAGCAGAGACTGGTTGCCGATGTTTCCCATGAGTTGCGCTCGCCCTTAACTCGGTTAAAGCTGGCTGCCGGTATATTGTCTGAACAAGTACAGAGCACTTATGTGCAACGCATTGAAAAAGAGTGCGATACACTCGACCATTTAATTGAGCAGGTGTTAACCCTTGCCCGGCTGGAAGGCTCGATCTACCAGGAGCAGTCTGCGGCCGTTAACCTAACGAATATAGTATCCACCAGCGTTGAAGACTGGCGTTTCCAAATGCCGGATACCATTATTGTATACGAGCCCCGAAAAGCACTATTCGCCCAGTGTAAGCCACATCTAATGCAACGCATTTTGGATAATTTATTGGGCAATGCCAGCCGCTACGCAGAAAAAGTTTGGGTAGAGCTGGATAGTAACACCGAGCACTGGACTCTCGTCATTGCCGATAACGGCCCCGGAGTTGATGAGGCCCAAATAGAACACCTATTCGAGCCTTTTTACCGAGCCGACTCGGCCCGAGCTCACGATGGAAACTTTGGTCTGGGTCTGGCCATCACTCAAGCGGCAGCAGCTGCTCAAAGCATTGATATATGCGCCAGCAAGTCTCCTGAGGACGGGCTTAACGTAGTATTGACCGGTGCCATAAAAAAAGCCCCCGCAGAATAATTCAGCGAGGGCTTTTTTATAAGTGTGTTTAACGCGCGTTTTCAGTGACTGCGATCACCTCGCTCACGCTTGTCACGCCCACCTTTACCACGATCTTTCATCTTCTCCTGCATTGCTTTTACTTCTTCACGCTGCTCTTCGGACAGTACCTTACCGAGGTCAAAGCGCAGCTGCATCATGGCCAGCTCGCGTTCATCTTTTGCATCAATCAGAGTTTGAGCGACTACCGGATCAAAAGTTTCCGCTTGCATTAGCGCTTGCATTTGTTCGCGATGTTGCTCACGGGCAGAATCGTCGCGTGGATAGGCGGACTTAAAATTCTCCGTCAATAACTGGATCTGACTCACCTGCTCATCACTGAGTTCTAACTTTTCGATTACGCGCTCGCGCAGCAATAACTCACCTTCGCCACCGCGTGGACCGGGCTGGGCAGAGGCCAATGAACTTATAGTCAAGGCACCGGCAATCATTAATGTAGGCAGTAATTTAGTCATCATTTTTTCTCCTAAGAAATTATTAACCACACAGACAGAATACTCCGTCGAGTGAAAACCACTGTCGCGCTACGTAAACTTATGAAAACCTAGCATTCTCATGATACTGCCTTTAGTCAGAGGTTTATCTGGTGTTGTCGCCAATATGGGCAAAACTGCCAAATTCTGCCTCACTCGCCCAGTTATGGTATTTTAACGACCTGAAACACGGAAAAGTCATTGTTGGCATTTTAAAAATCACTTCAAATGGGAAGCCACTCTATGTCATCCATACCCCGCCTTACACTATTGACCAGTACCCTATTGGCCATGACAGCCTGCTCAACCCTCAGTAAAGACGAGTGTCTAAACGCAGACTGGCACTTGATTGGACTGGAAGATGGCTCCCGTGGCTACGAGGTCAGCCGTATTGGATCGCACCGAGAGGCTTGCGCCAAAGTGGGTGTAGTGCCTAATTTAACCCAGTACCGGGCCGGTCTAAATGAAGGCTATCAATCCTACTGCGCTGCGGCCAATGGCTACGCTGTCGGGCTGGCCGGAGGACAATACAAAAATGTCTGCCAAAACAAAGATGCTCAAGACTTTGTCAGTGCCTATCAGCACGGTCGCGATCTCTACCGTCTGCAACAATCCCTGCAGAACTTGAATCAATTGATTGCCGACTACAACAACACCATCGATAGTCTACTGAATGATAATGCTGTGCTTGAGGAGCAACTGGTGCATCGCGCACGCACACCGACAGAGCGTCAACAGTTGTTAAACTCCATCAAGAATAATGAACAAGAAGCCGCCGAACTGGCGCAGAGTATTATTTATTCGGAGCGCGAACGCGCGGTTTTAGCGCAAGACTTGGCTGATCTGGAAGCCTACCACCGCCAACTGGGTTATCAATAGATAGCCCGTATGAGAAAGGCTGTGGTCACACTGGTAAACCAGTTTTATCACGTCACCATTAAAAGTGGCGTTTAGCTTTTATCAATATCTGATAATCGTCGATGCCGTCTCTTTCTGTGATTGGGGTGGCGATATCGAGATGAACAACATTGCCCACCCGTACTTTACTGGAGCTCAATCTAAGCCCTAGACCAAAATTAGCCAGCATATGGTTATTGTTATTATCCGGTCCTTCCCAAGCCTTTCCCGCCTCCAAAAATGCCACCGCGCCCACCCGTATTAAATTAAACCAGTGCCAGTCGGAGTAATAGCGACGCTCCAGGGTTGCCAGCATTCGCTTTTTACCGCGCTGAAAAGAGGTGGGGTAACCACGCATGCCCTCTATGCCGCCCAAGGTCAGCTCTTCATGCTGCGCCAAGTCTTGCCCAACATCGTAAGATATACTGGTGTACCAGCGGTTTTTGGAGCTCTGCATATAATTATAGGAGACTTCACTGGACCAGACCGAACTGTCGTAATCTTCGCTGTTCATATGGTCACGCCCATTCACCCCTAGATACACTCGCAATAGGTGAGCATCGTCGACACTAAAGATATGCTGATAATTACCCAAATAACGCACCACATCGCCGTGGCGACCGGGTTCAGCCTCGCCATAGCCCATACGGAAACCAAATGTGATGCCGAGGGGGACATCTTCGGTGCGCTGTATTTGATTTAAATTACGATAAACCGCGTAGCGATCTTCTAAGTACTGATATTCCAGCCAGGGATAACTCGCTTTCCGGTCTTCGGGGATACCCAAATCGGTGGTGTCTTTATTAGGGAAAAAATGATCTTCTTCGATGCTATAACCGACCAGCAGTCGCTGTGTCGAGCGTTTCGTCGTGAAAATCGAGTGGCCATAAAACACCTGTTGCAGGCCACGCTCGTGCTGATAACTGTTTACCTCATCGCCTTTAGAGCGAATAATCTCGGCCTCGGTGACGTCACTGTAGAGAATGCCAGCAGACCAAGGCGTATGGCGCGAAAAAAATGGACGCTCCAACTGCACGATAGCGTTTTTGCCATCGGAGTTATCGGAATAAGATAATTGTGTTGACCAACGCGAGCTCAATATATGATCGGTCTGCAATGAATAGCGAACACCGGTGCGATCGGCTTCTTGATCGTAGCCAATCGAAAAGCTGGTACCGCTGCCCATGATATTGTCATCACTGATGCCGATACCAGTGGTCGCGTCGCCCCCGCTGTGACTAAAAGAGGCGTCTATCTCTAACGACCAACTATCGCGGGTCACCACCACCAAATCCACCGTTCCCTGACACACCCGCTCTGGCAGGATAAACGCACCAGTTAAATATTCACGGCGACGCAATAAACGCTCGCTTTCCTGAATCACATCGGGGTCTAGGGTGTCGCCTTCGGCGAACAATATCTGGCTGGAGACAACATACTCTTTGGTATTAATATGCAGGTTGTTCAGAAATCGATAAATACTCTTATTTTCATCCGGGTCGTTTTCATCGAACACCCCTACCCGCTTATAGCGAATACTGCGGATGATCCGACCCTTTAACGCTTCGATATCGGTGGTATCGAGGCGGCTGCCGCCTTTAAAGCGATCCATGGCTCGACTGGCGAAATCGACGTTATAACAGCTCTCCTCCTGTGCGCCAGCCTGGGCCATGGGTAGACAAAGCAATATGCCAAAGATGAGGCGCACCAGCGGCGCAAGTGTCAATGTACAGCGCATAAATTCCATGCATAGCAGCCAGCGAACGGCCTAGCATTACTCCCAACCAATTACTTCCCAATTACTCACCGGGGCCCAGAAATTCAAGATTAACACGGTGAAACATCCGCGCCATATAAAAATGTAAAATCTCTGTCTTCGGCAGGAACTTTATAGGCTTAGTGATGGTGGTGATGTGAGTGAGGCTCGTGCGAGCTGGCAGACGAGGCCTGCTCACTGGATGAGGTGTGCTCAGGGCCCGATTCTTCAGTACTATGCTGGTGCTGGTGGTGCGCATGATCGCCGCCCAGAGTGCCGTAAACCGTCCAGGCTGCAAAAAGCAATAATAACAAGGCTGCGCCTCCGCGCACCCAGCGCGAGCGAATAGCGCGCAGTACAGGCTCAGCTAGGGTAGCCGCCAAAGCTACGGCCGGCAAAGTGCCCAAACCAAAGCCCAACATAAACAGAGCGCCCGAGCCCGGTCCCGGCTGGGTCAAGGCATAACTGAGCGCGGTGTATACCAAACCACAGGGCAACCAACCCCACAAGCCACCTAATGCCAGCGCCGCCGGCACACTGCGCACAGGCATAAAACGTTTACCGAAAGGTTGCACCCAACGCCAAAGCCACTGACCTGCTCGCTCCAAACGGGTTAACCCACGCCAAAGATCGGTTATATACAACGCCATTGCCACCAGTAAAGCGGCCGCCAATAATCGCAGGGCTGGGCCGGCCCCCATAGCAATTAGCCCCTCAGCAAACAACCCCGCCAGAGCACCCATAAGGCAATAACTTGCGATACGCCCCAGATTGTAGGCGAGAATAATTCGCAAGCGTTTAGTGGCTGAGGCCTTTTCGATGGCCATGGTAAGCGCGCCCATAATGCCACCACACATGGCCAGACAGTGACTGCTGCTAAAAAAGCCCAGGCTGAGGGCAACCAAAAAACTGGCAAAGTCCGTAGGCATGAAGATCACTTAGGTGTCTTGTTGTTGTCAGTGGCTGACTTTTTAACGGCGGGCTTACGATCATCATCGAACAGGATTCGGTGAGCTTCGGTATCAAGATTGTCGTACTGACCCGATTGAATCGCCCAGAGCAACACGCGAATCGCGATGGCGACAAAAACTAAAGCAATAGGGATAAGAAAAAACAGACTATTCACACTAACACCTGTGTTTCAGACAGTTACCTGTGATTCAAACAATGCAGCGCTATTAGGACCAGCGCGCTAATCGCATAGCGTTGAGCACAACAATCAAAGAGCTTGCCGTCATACCAATGGCGGCCGCCCAAGGGGTGACTAGACCACAAGCGGCTAAGGGCAACGCTATGGCATTGTACAACAATGACAACGTCAGATTTTGCCGAATCACTTTTCGAGTTTGAGCCGCTTTTTCAAAAGTATCACTGATCGGATCAAGACTATCAGCCAACAGCAACACATCGGCGTGGGTGGCCGCTAGCTCTGAGGCTTGCGCCATAGCAAAAGACACGTCCGCCTTTGCCAATACTGGCACATCATTTATGCCGTCACCAATCATGGCCACTGTATCACCTCGGTCTTGGCAAGTGGCTAAATGCGACAATTTGTCCTCCGGCGTGGCGCTGCTGCGGTAGGTGTTTATGTTCAGCTGTGTCGCTACCCGTTCAACGTTGGCCGGGGCATCGCCACTGAGCAATTCGGTTTGTAAATCGAGGCTGGCAAGGCGATGCAACAGTGTTGACGCTTCATCACGAATTGGATCATTTAGCGTTACCTTGGCCAGCTGCCCCACCTCGTCACTTAATGACAACTGCAGCCCCTGTGTGGAGGTTGGCTGCGCACCGCTTACGGCTGCAAAATCAAAACGGCCAAATCGATAGTGCTTGCCGTCTATTACCCCTTCCACACCTGCGCCCAGATGCTGCTGAATATCAGTGGCTTTCAGCTGGTGACGCCACGTATTAAAAGCATTGGCAATCGGGTGACGACTCCCCTCTTCCAGTGCGGCTATTACCGCTAACAAATACTCTTTATTTTCGCCCTGTCGTACCACTTCAAGCTGATCCAAGGACATTCGCCCGGTGGTCAGAGTGCCGGTTTTATCGAGCAACACCCGGTCGATACGGGGCAGGGTTTCCAACACATGACCGCGAGTAATCAAAACGCCCCGCTTGCGCAAGGCCTCGGTGGCGGTGGTTAACGCAGTGGGCATGGCTAAAGCTAAGGCGCAGGGGCAAGTAACAACCAATACCGATAGCGCCACCCAGAGCGCTCGGCTGCTATCGAGCCAAGACCAAACCGCAAACACCGCCAGACAAACCAACAACACCCCAGCGACAAAATAGCGCGCCACCCGGTCGGCCAACGCCAGTTGCTGAGGTTTATCCGCCTCGGCCTGTTGGATTAGGCGCTCCACCGCAGACAATCGAGTACCACTGCCCACTGATTCCACTGTTATTTCAATAGGTGAGTCTATATTTTCGCTACCAGCGATTACTGTCGACCCAGCCGCCTTAGCCACCGGGGTCGATTCGCCGGTGATAAACGCCTCATTGACGCTGGTGCTGCCACTGAGTACGACCCCATCGGCGCAAATATTTTGTCCGGCATCTATACGAACCCTGTCACCACAACTAATCTGACGCACCGCAACTTGTACCCACGCCCCCTCTTGCCAGCGAGTAGCCACAGCGGGGATCAACTGCGCCACATTGCTGCGTCCGATACGACTGCGTGCCCGCGAGCGCATTTCTAAATAGCGCCCCACCAATAATAAAAAAACAAACATGGCGATGGATTCAAAATAGACATCGCCCTGTTTGGTTACGGTGGCCCAAAGGCTGGCTCCAAACCCAAGAATTATCGCTAATGATACCGGAACATCCATCACCAATTGCCCCGCGCGCAAGCTGCGCCAAGCTGCGCGAAAAAAAGGCTGTGCACTGAATAAAACCACGGGAGTAGATAACAACAAGCTTAACCAGCGCAATACGATTTGCCACTGATCAGCTGCACCGGTATACAGGCCCACCGCGACCATACCGGCCTGCATCATGCCAAAGCCGGCCACGCCTAAACGCATTAAGGCGAGGCGGTTTTCACGCTGTTCCAGTTTCACTTGCGCTTCATCGGTAGCCGGGTGCGGCTGATAACCGATTAAAGCCAGCTGCTGCATAATATCGCTCAGGTCTACCACATCTGGCTCAAAAACTATTTGCGCCCTAAAACTGGTGACATTAATCCGCACCGACTCAACGCCATCAATGGCCAGTAAATGTTTTTCAATCAGCCAGGTGCACGCAGCGCAGGTAATACCCTGTAACAGTAAATTGGCTTGGTTTTGCTGACGGGAAAGTGGCAACACAAACTCAGATTGAACATCGGGGTCGTTATAAATTTGGTAGTCTGAACTGGTCGATTGATCCGTAGGCTTTTGGCTGCTGGCCTGGCGATATTGGTAAAATCGACTGAGGCCGCCATCGGCAATAGCCGTAGCCACCGCCTGGCAGCCTGGGCAGCACATTAATCGCTCTACCCCATCTATCTCCACGGGGTAATGCTCATGGCGAGGCAACGGTAAACCGCAGTGGTAACAATCGTTTGGGGTTACTGTACTGGCTTCAGGCATAACGCCGCTTACTCATTCCGCGCTTATTCGAGTGCACAAAATTACGGCTGCGCGGCTGAAGATGACGCCGTAACCGAAGGGCTAAATGTCCAGCGCTGATCGCGCGTAAAATTCATCTCACCTTTAAGGCGCCATGGCGCTTCGTTGCGATTTTGTTCACCAACCGGCACCAATGTTAAGTACCAGTGCTGATCACTATTGGGAACGCTGGCGGTATACTGGTTGGCACCTGTTTTGGTGGCTGTTACGGATAAGTCTTGAGTTTCATCCACCGGATGATCAAGCCACAAGACCAGTGCTTCTGGGTGTGGAATCATCGGTGAATGCAACACCAGCTGTAGCTGTTCATTGTTACTTTGCCAAACAATATCAACACTTAATTGCCAGTTGGCCGCGCGCTTATCTTGGGCGAGAGACTGATTAATCATTCGCCCTTCTTTGTAATAATTATCGATAACCGTATCATCAGCCATTTTTACAGCGACAGTGACAAAAGAAAGCGTCACTATCACCACCACGATTAATGGCGTAAGTACAAACCAAGCCCAAGGTTCTTTATACCAGGGTTGTCCTTCTTTCACATCGTTTGACATCAATACTCTCTTAAAGGTGGCCCAATAAAGCTGGTGGTGTGCTGGGTAGTTAAGTTTTGATCATCTAGAGAGGTGACCGTTAGCGTTATTTGCGTTTCTACATCTTGTAGTGCTTTGCGCTCAACGGCCACTCGCATAGGAAAGGTGAAGACCTCACCAGATTCGACTTCTAACGCCTTGTAACCCTGTACCCGGAAAGGGTAATCCCCGCTCACTTCGACAGCATAACGATGCGCCTGACCATCCATGTTATTAATTTTTAAGGTATAAACGTTTTGTACGTCCTTACCACTGATGCGGTACATTCTTACCCCGCGGTCACGCAGTAATTCCATTCCCAGTGGCGTGCGGGTAGAAATGTTGTACACAAATACGCTGACCATCACCAACAGCACCAAAAGATAACCAATAAAACGTGGCCGTAATACATGGGTTTTACCGTTTTCCACGGCATCTTCTGTGGTAAAGCTGATCAAGCCGCGAGGATAATCCATTTTATCCATCACGGTGTTACAGGCATCGACACATAACCCGCAATCAATACATTCAGACTGCATACCATCTCGGATATCGATATCCACTGGGCAAACCTGTACGCACCACGAGCAATCGATGCAGTCCCCCAACCCTTGGGCTTTATAATCATCCCCAGGCTTGCGAGGGCCTCGTTTCTCACCGCGCACATAATTGTAAAATACCGTGAGCGTATCCGTATCGTACATAACTGCCTGAAATCGAGCGTAAGGGCACATATATTTGCACACCTGTTCACGCAAAAAACCGGCATTAATAAACGTTGCTGCGGTAAAGAAAAACACCCAAAAAGCGGCCGCCGGGTGTGCATCCAAGGTGACCAACCCAACAATCAACTCGCGAATAGGAACGAAATACCCAATAAAAGTAAGGGCCGTTATCAATGCGATGAGAAACCAAAGGCCAAAGGTCGCTCCCTTTTTCAACACCTTTTCAAGCGACCAAGGCGCAGCATCCAATTTTATCCGTTTGTTGCGATCCCCTTGGCAAAAGTACTCGACAAAAATGAACATTTGCGTCCAGACTGTTTGCGGGCAAGTAAATCCGCACCAAACCCGCCCCACCAAGACCGTTACCGTGAACAATAAAAATGCACTGATAATCAGCAGCCAGGCCAAATACATTCCATCGTGCGGCCAAAAAGTTGTCCACAAGACATGGAATTTTCGTTCGGGCAAATCAAAGAGAATGGCCGGTCGGCTATCGATCATTAGCCACGGCAGAAGGATAAAACCGGCAATCAACGGTAGGCCTGTATAACGGCGGAGCTTTTGGTAAAAACCAGTTATACGACGAGTGTAGATTTTGTCTTCCGCTTCGTACAAATTAACGTAACGAATACCACTGTCATCGGAAGACTCATCACTGGGGGTATTGCGGGGGGTATCTTGATTCACACAGACTCCTCGAACGATCGGGGTCAAATCTCCGGAAAATTCTGCGACTGTGTCGCAAAATTTTCCGGACTAATGGCATAATCAATCGGCCACTACGCTTTTAGTCTTGATCCTCATAGGGCAGCGACAAGCTGTATACATAAGCCGCCAATAGATGGATGCGACTTTCTTTTAACAACTCTTGTTGCGCTGGCATAACGCCGTTACGACCTTCGCGTAAAGTCTGGCGAATACCGCTGGGCTCACCACTGTACAGCCAAATATCATCGGTCAGATTAGGTGCACCTAACATTGGATTGCCGGTAGCATCTGCTCCGTGGCAAGCAACGCAATTGCGCTTAAAGTGCTCAGCACCAACGAGAGCCATTTGTTCATCGTGCTCACGCCCAGATAAACTCAGAACATACTCAGTAGTTTGTGCAATACCTTCATCACCCAAGATCGCAGCCCAGGGTGGCATTGCGGCTTTACGCCCCTGTACGATGGTTTCTTTAATTTTCTCTGGGCTACCGCCCCAAATCCAATCGTTATCAGTCAAGTTGGGGAAGCCATGATTACCACCGCCATCGGCGCCATGACACACGGCGCAGTTATTGGCAAAAAGACGCAAACCCATTTTCATAGCGTCTTGATCTTGCGCTAGCGTTTCAATCGGCATGGCATTGTATTTACCAAATTGCTCGGCGTAGCGTGCATCAGCTTTTTGCTGATGTCTTTTCAGCTCTAACTCTTGGGTCCAGCCACCGGGGTAGAAACCTTTAAAGCTACCTAAACCCGGATAAATCATTAGGTAGACACCGGCAAAGATAAAAGTGGCGATAAACATTTTAAACCACCAGCGCGGCAACGGATTGTCGTATTCTTCAATGCCGTCATACACATGACCGGTGGTTCGATTCTCCGGCGTTTCATCATCTCGCACAGCTACCTTGCGATTGGCCAACAAAACCCATAACACCAACACTAAATTGGTCAGGGTTAGGCCGATAATCCAAAGGCTCCAAAAAGTACTCATAATCAATCCCGCCTAGCTACATCATCGGTCGATGAATCGGATTCATCTACTTCATTGTCATCGTTGTTAGTGACGTCATCGCCTTCATCAGCAAAGGGTAAGTTCGCAGCATCATCGAAACGCTTACGCCGTTTTGGGGCAAACGCCCACCAGCAAACACCGGCGAAAGCGATGGCCATCAGTACCGTGCTAATGGCCCCCAACATCCCTTTATCCATGCTAACGCTTCTCCTGCAAAAGCGTACCAAGCTGCTGCAGATAAGCGACTACCGCATCCATTTCCGTCACACCTTTAACCTGCTCTCCTGCCCCTTCGATATCTTCATCGGTATAGGGAACACCAACTTTGCGCAAACCGCGCATTTTGGCCTCGGTGAGTTTGCCATCCAAGGTCTGATCATAGAGCCATGGAAAGGAAGGCATATTGGATTCGGGCACAACAATCCGTGGATTAAACAAATGAACTTTGTGCCAGTCATCGGAGTAGCGTCCGCCTACACGTGCCAAATCTGGCCCGGTGCGCTTTGAACCCCATAAAAATGGATGTTCATACACACTTTCACCGGCTACCGAATAGTGGCCGTAGCGCTCGACTTCCGCTCGCAGTGGACGCACCATTTGCGTATGACAGACATGGCAGCCTTCGCGTATGTAGATGTCGCGCCCTTCCAGTTCCAGTGGACCTAAGGGCTTTAATCCGGCGATCGGTTCGGTGGTTTCTTTTAAGAAAAATTGCGGGACAATTTCTACCAGGCCGCCAAAACTAATGGCGACAATCACCAACACGGTCATTAAACCGATGTTTTTTTCGACGATATCGTGACCTTTCATGCGTCTTCTCCCTTATACCGTCTGTGGTTTAGCGTCGGCTTTGGCATCCACCGAGTCGGGTGTTTGCGCTGTGCGATAGGCGTTATAAGCCATCAGCACCATACCGGACAAGAAGAATACACCACCTAAAAAGCGTACAAAATAACCTGGATAGCTGGCTTGAACTGCTTCGACAAAGCTGTAGGTCAAGGTGCCATCATCGTTAAAGGCACGCCACATCAAGCCTTGCATAATGCCATTGACCCACATGGAGGCGATGTACAATACAGTACCAATGGTCGCCAACCAAAAGTGGATATTGATCCACTTAACGCTGTACATTTCTTTGCGACCAAACAAGATTGGCAGCAAGTGATAGATAGCGCCAATGGAAATCATCGCTACCCAGCCTAAAGCGCCGGCATGCACATGGCCGATGGTCCAATCGGTGTTGTGGCTCAAAGCGTTAACAGTTTTGATCGACATCATCGGGCCTTCAAAGGTCGACATCCCGTAGAACGACAGTGAGACCACTAAAAAACGCAGAGTCGGGTCGGTGCGCAGCTTATGCCAGGCGCCAGACAGTGTCATAATACCGTTGATCATACCGCCCCAAGACGGTGCCAACAGAATCAAAGACATCACCATGCCTAAACTCTGAGCCCAATCTGGCAGCGCTGAGTAGTGCAAATGGTGCGCGCCGGCCCATATATAAATAGAGATAAGCGCCCAGAAGTGGACAATAGATAACTGATAAGAATAAACCGGACGGTCGGCCTGCTTGGGTACAAAGTAGTACATCATGCCAAGGAAACCTGCGGTCAGAAAGAAACCCACGGCATTGTGCCCATACCACCACTGCACCATAGCATCGGCGGCGCCGGAGTAGGCCGAATATGACTTCATCCAGGAAATAGGAATGGCGGCACTATTGACGATGTGCAGCACGGCCACGGTCAAAATAAAACCGCCATAAAACCAGTTGGCCACATAAATGTGTGAGGTTTTACGTTTGACAATCGTGCCAAAGAACACCAAAGCATAGGCTACCCACACTAATGTAAGCAATATATCAATAGGCCACTCAAGTTCGGCATACTCTTTACTGGAGGTGTACCCCAAAGGCAGAGTAATTGCTGCCAGAACAATCACCAGTTGCCAGCCCCAAAAGGAAAAGGGGACCAACCAACCACCCCACAATTTCGCCTGACAGGTGCGCTGTACCACATAGTACGAGGTACTCATCAAGGCACAACCGCCAAAAGCAAATATAACGGCATTGGTATGTAATGGACGCAAGCGGCCAAAATGGGTATACGGCTGAAAAATGTCATTTAACTGGGGCCAAACTAGCTGGGCGGCAATCAATACACCGACACCCATACCAACAATACCCCAAACAATGGTCATAATTGCGAACTGGCGAACGACTTTGTAGTCATACACCGGGTGATCTCCCGCCGCAACAAGGTTACTACTCATAGGACCTTCCCTACTCTCTTTGGCAAAACACAAATTGTATGAATATTGTTATTTGAAGTGGCGCACAGAGCGCTACCCGCCCTAGGTGCGATTATCCAACACCTAGGACTGATAAGATTTGATTTTCATCAACTATAGTACAGTCACCAGCATTACGACATCAGCGCCCTAGCGAGCGGAGAAAATCTGGCAGTTGATAACACCCTAAACAAGTTAGGGCAATCGTTACAGCAGTTTGCGGCCTTTGTTGGCGGCAATTCGCATACGCAGAGCGTTCAGCTTGATAAAGCCTTCGGCATCTTTTTGATCGTAAGCGCCGGCATCGTCTTCGAATGTGGCGACTTTTTCATCGAATAAGCTGTCTTCTGAGCGACGACCCACAACGTGAATACCGCCTTTATACAGCTTTAAGCGCACATCGCCATTGACATGCTCTTGAGACTCATCAATCACAGTTTGCAGCATTTTGCGTTCAGGACTCCACCAGTAACCGTTGTAAACCAACTCGGCATACTTGGGCATCAAACTGTCTTTTAGGTGAGCGACTTCACGATCCAGAGTAATGGACTCAATGGCGCGGTGTGCTTTCATAATAATGCTGCCGCCGGGGGTTTCGTAGCAACCGCGAGACTTCATACCCACATAGCGGTTTTCTACAATATCCAGACGACCGATGCCGTTATCGCCACCTAATTGATTGAGTTTGGCCAACACTTGTGCGGGGCTTAGGCGCTCACCATCGATGGCGACAATATCGCCCTTGTCAAAGGTAAGATCAATATAAGTCGGCTTATCAGGTGCAGCTTCAGGAGAAACACTCCAGCGCCACATCTCTTCTTCCGCTTCGGCCCAAGGCTCCTCCAACACACCGCCTTCGTAAGAAATGTGCAGCAGGTTGGCATCCATCGAATAGGGTGATTTTTTCTTACCAGAAGAGAAATCCACCGGAATATTGTGCTCTTCACAATAAGCCATCAGGGTTTCACGCGAGGTTAAATCCCATTCGCGCCAAGGGGCAATCACCTGAATACCCGGTTTTAAGGCATAGGCACCCAACTCAAAACGCACCTGATCATTACCTTTACCGGTTGCGCCGTGGGATATTGCATCAGCTCCCGTTTCGTTGGCAATCTCGATCAGGCGCTTAGAGATCAGCGGGCGAGCAATGGATGTACCCAGTAAGTACTCGCCTTCGTAGATGGCGTTAGCGCGGAACATGGGGAAGACAAAATCGCGGACAAACTCTTCGCGCAGATCGTCGATATAAATTTCTTTAACACCCAAGGCTTCGGCCTTAGCGCGGGCGGGCTCTACTTCCTCACCCTGACCAATATCGGCAGTAAATGTCACCACTTCACAGTTGTAAGTTTCCTGCAGCCATTTAACGATCACCGAGGTATCCAGACCACCGGAATAGGCCAGTACAACTTTGTTGATGGATGACATACTCTGCTCCTAATTGATAAGAATTCTTTTTCGCGCCCGGGCACCCAATCACAATTACTTTACTATGGGCAATGGGTAGGCGTTCCATAAGCGCGGGGAATTGTACAGCCAAACGCGTACAATTCCCACCGTAACGTCACCAAATTACACACTTAACTCTGGCTTAACATTAGCCGCTTCGCTCTGTGGATAACCCGAGCAGCCCCTATGCATTTTCGAGTAAGGACTAGCCTACCTAAAATACACCGACCGCTTACCGCATTTATACCTGACCGCCAGCCTCAAGCAGCCGCTGCTGGGCCCAGCTCGACAATTCGGCCAGTAATGGTTTGAATCGTTCATCTTGCGCTGCCAACCGAGTCAGCTCGGCCTCGAAATCGGCCTGGACAATGCCGGCACCCGCCGCGGGGTCGGTTAAGCGCAGCAGACAAAACTGACGCCAACGCTGAGCCTCGTCGGCAGACAAGGAGTCGGGGAAATTGCGCGCGCGGTAGCGCCAAAAAAGCTCGGGCAAGCGTTTATCGTGAAAATCAAACTGGCCGCTGGCCATGCTGGCGCTGTCGCCAGCGCGAATTTTACGGGCCAGCGCCCGATCGTGATCATCCAAAAAACCGTCGTAAAGCATGGCGTCTACATCAGTGCGAGGGGTAAATTCACTCAGCTGATATAGCTCAGCCAATTTGGCGCGCAGCGCCGTCACCTCCACCAAGCTCAAACTACAAAGCTGTTGCCAGTGGCGCTCACACTCGGCCCGATCTAGCCCCAAACGTTGCTCAGTGGCCTCATCCAGCATGGCAACCGGCAACACCATAGGCGATTTATTGAGATGAATCTCTTTCAGCGCTAAACGCTCTTGCCCCTGGGGCAGATCGGCCGTGGCGACAAACAAGCGCTCGACCAACACTGACGCGGGCTCGTTTAACAGCGTCCGCGGCGACTGACTCAGGTTAAACGCAATCACGCTGTTTTTGTTTTTAGGATGGTAAGCCAGCGGAACCATTAGGGCGCAGTTGCCCTGCTCTGAGGAAAACATGGAGGAAATATGCAGCACGGGCTTGAGCGCATCGATATCCAACTGCCGGGAAACAAACTGTTTATTGCGCAGCTTATAGGCATGCTCAAACAACTTGGGCTGGCGCTGCTTGATCAAGCGCGCCAAAGCAATAGTCGCGTAGACATCACTCAGCGCATCGTGGGCAGCGCCGTGCTCTAGCCCATTGGCTGCGGTGAGTGCCTCGAGCTTAAAACAGGGTTTACCATCATCGTAGTTGGGCCATTCAATCCCCTCTGGTCGCAGGGCGCGGGTCATACGAACGACATCAATAATGTCCCAGCGGGAATTACCCGACTTCCACTCGCGCTCATAGGGATCGTAAAAATTGCGGTAAAAACTGAAACGGGTCACTTCATCATCGAAGCGAATGGAATTGTACCCTACCCCGCAAGTACCGGGAGCTGAGAGCTCCTGATGAATACGAGCGACGAAATCACGCTCACTCAACCCCTCTTGCTGCGCCTTGAAAGGCGACAACCCTGTCACCAAACATGCCATTGGCTTGGGCAACAGATCTTCTGGCGGGCGGCAGTAAACCATTAGCGGCTCACCAATGGGATTGAGCTGCGCATCCGTTCGAACCCCGGCGAATTGACTGGGACGGTCAACCGCCGGAACCTCTCCCCAGGTTTCATAATCGTGCCAGTAAAAAGTTTGCACTGCCCGCACATCCTTTGTTGGTAAACATACGTATTACTGTACCATCTCTAGCACCTTGGCATATACTGGCGGGCGAACTGAATGGGGGGAGTAATGAGCAAACTAGACCATCTATTTGAGAAAAACGCCGAGTGGGCCGAGAATATTAAGGCCGAGGACCCGGATTTTTTTACCAAGCTGTCCGAACAACAAACACCGGAGTACCTGTGGATTGGCTGCTCAGACAGCCGGGTACCCGCCAACCAAATTGTCGGCCTGTTACCGGGCGATGTCTTTGTGCACCGCAATATCGCCAACTTAGTGATTCACACCGACTTAAGCTGCCTGTCGGTCATGCAGTTCGCGGTGGAGGTGCTCAAGGTGAAACACATTATGGTTACCGGTCACTATGGTTGTGGCGGCGTGAAAGCGGCAATGGATAATCAGCAAGTTGGCATTGTCGACTATTGGATTCGCAACATCCGCGATGTGTACTACAACAACCAAGAAGAACTGGAGCACATTGACGACGAAGAACAGCGCCTAGAGCGCTTAGTCGAGCTGAATGTTATGCAACAGGTGGCCAATGTATCGCACAACAATATCGTGCAAAATGCTTGGCTACGAGGACAAGAGTTAACCATTCATGGTTGGTGTTATAGCATCAAGGACGGCATTATCCGCAACCTGATGGAGCCTATCGATAGCCCTGATGACATCAGTGAGCGCTACCGCCTCACCTAAATAACCTTAGAATGTGCCGGCCCGCTACGGGGCCAGCATATTTAACCTTCAGAGCTTTTCGCAGGCACGCCGGTACAGTTCCATATCTTCCGCATTCGCATCCAGCAGCTGCCGATACAATTTTGCACCGATCTCTGACTTAATTTGGGCCAATCGCTCGTCCAGCGACTCATCAAGGTTGCGAGAGACGTTTTTGCGAACGGCTTTTAGCTGCATGGCAAATCCTTCAGTTCGCAACCACGACTCAAGCTTTTCCATCGACTCATCAAAGCGGTCCACCACACCCACAAAAGGCAGCTCCGCTAAAGCCTTGTGAGCACGCACCTGTTCATCCCCCTCTATGGGGTGATAATTCAAACACAAACGGTGGGCGTGAAAGTCGCGGCACAAGCGGTCACGAACGAGCGCAAGGCGGCATTCAATATAGCCGGCCAAGGAAGTATTGCGAGCCAAAACAGCACCAAAATTATCCGTACCCTGCTTGCGCTCAAAAGTATAAATAGAGGCAATACGATCCACCGGGTGGCGAATAAAGAGCACAGGTAAACACTGTACACCTTCGATTTTGGGCACGGGAAGATGCGCTGTATGCGATGAAAACACAATGGCATTTTTTTCCCGCGTCACCCAATCGGCGACCTGGGCTCGGTTCGGCTCTATCGCTCCGGGAAACTCTTGCGTTACCCACTGCTTTTTGCTGATATTCTTTTTAAATTCAGAATCCAGCGACGTGCCGGCATTTTTAAAAAAATGGTAATGAAATATAACTTTTCGCATTCGTTTCCTTAAAAACTGTACATAACAGTACAACAGTCCACCGAGAAATAAGTGGAGCTGAATGTACTGAATTAATGCGTCTCAAGCTGTAACAAATTGTATTCTAGCTGGCCGACTCAGCTACTGAAACAATACAGCGTTAATCTGAACCGGGCATGAACAAAGCACTGGTTTTAGCCGCCATAATAAAATCGTTTTTATGTAGACCACGAATTTTATGACTCCACCAGTAAATCGTCACCTTACCCCACTCGGTTATCAGTACCGGGTGATGGTCAAACGAATCGGCCAACTCCCCTACTTGCTGAGTAAAGGCCAGCGCTTGAGCAAAGTTGGCGAATGAAAACTCACGCATCAACTGAGCTATACCGCCCGGCTCAATAACTTGCCACCCAGGCACTTCCGCCATGAGTGCGCTAATTTGTGCAGCATTCAATTTAGGCGCATCTGCTCGACACGCCTCACAGGATTGCTCTCGTAGTTGTGTCATAGTTCACCTCCGGGTAAGCATGAGGTGTTATTTAACACCGTTAAATCGCTGTTAAGCGACTGTTACCACGCCCTCTTCAATTTTGGCCCGCCAAATCTCGGGGCCGGTTTTATGCACGGACTCGCCTTTGCTATCTACAGCGACGGTCACAGGCATGTCTTTCACATCAAACTCGTAAATGGCTTCCATCCCCAACTCCGGGAAACCCAGCACTTTCGCGGATTTAATCGCTTGAGCGACCAAGTAAGCCGCACCGCCCACAGCCATCAAGTAAACCGACTGATTGTCTCGTATCGCTTCAATAGCGATAGGGCCGCGCTCGGCTTTACCAATCATTCCCAGCAGGCCGGTTTCTTCCAGCATAGTGCGGGTGAATTTATCCATGCGGGTTGCTGTGGTCGGCCCTGCAGGCCCCACCACTTCATCGCGCACCGGGTCTACCGGGCCCACGTAATAGATAAAGCGGCCGGTCATATCGACTGGGAGCTCTTCGCCCTTGGCCAATAAATCGATCATTTTTTTGTGGGCGGCATCGCGACCGGTCAACATTTTGCCTGACAATAGTATCGTATCTCCGGGTTGCCACTCTTTGACGTCGTCGGCAGTTACGCTATCGAGGTTCACCCGACGCACGGTATCCGATACTTCCCAGCTAATCTCCGGCCAATCTTCCAGCGAAGGGGGCGTTTGTAGCGCAGGGCCTTGACCGGTCAAGGTGAAATGAGCGTGACGAGTCGCCGCGCAGTTAGGAATAATCGCCACAGCTTTGTTGGCCGCGTGGGTAGGATAATCCTTAACCTTAACATCCAGCACCGTGGTTAAACCGCCCAAACCCTGAGCCCCGATCCCTAAGCGATTCACCTTATCGAACAGTTCCAAGCGCAACTCTTCGCTGCGATTATCAGCGCCTTTTTGCTGCAGGTCTTGAATATCGACAGGTTCCAGCAGCGCCTCTTTGGCCAGCAACATGGCTTTTTCTGCCGTACCGCCAATGCCAATGCCGAGCATACCCGGCGGACACCATCCAGCCCCCATTTTAGGCACCATTTCCAGCACCCAATCCACGACCGAATCCGACGGGTTGAGCATGGCAAACTTGGTTTTCGCCTCACTACCGCCACCTTTCGCAGCCACATGCACATCCACCTCACTGCCGGGCACGATGTTGTAGTGAATGACCGCAGGGGTGTTATCGCCGGTGTTTTTGCGGGCTCCATCGGGGTCTTCCAAAATGGATGCGCGCAGTACGTTATCTGGGTTGTTGTAGGCGCGGCGTACACCCTCGTTGACCATATCGGTCAAGCTCTGGGTAGTATCCCACTGCACATCCATTCCCACGGTGACAAAGACCGTGACGATGCCGGTATCCTGGCAAATTGGGCGATGCCCCATGGCGCACATGCGAGAGTTGATCAAAATTTGAGCCATGGCGTCTTTGGCGGCCGGATTGGCCTCGCGCTCATAGGCTTCATTCACTGCCTGAATAAAATCAACGGGATGGTAGTAAGAAATAAACTGCAAGGCGTCGGCGACGCTCTCGATAAAATCGGCTTCTTTAATCACGGTGGTCATAGCAAAATCTCTGAGTCTTTGGATTTTGCCGCGAATTTTACACCAATGCGGCGAGCTTTGCCCGCCACACTCTCACTATTGGCCCGCCGATCCACCGAGCTGCTGCTTCAGCTGCAAAATATCGCGGTTGATGCTGCGGCGGTAAGCATCGATGGCGTTAATGGCCTCTTCGTTGGTTTTGACACGTGTCGCCAAGCCACGCAAGCCCGGCATTTGTTGGGTGACGCGCTGCACGTCGATGCTGAGGCTTTCAATCTGGTCGGCACTGGAAGATAGGGTTTGCATGGCTTTTTGTGCATCGGCCAATTGGCTTTCTAGACCCGCCAGCTTGCCTTCAAGATCGCGCTTGAGACTTGCGGACGCCGCTCTGGCACTGGCGGCGTCTTTTTCAGCACCACTCACGCTGCGCTTGTTTGCTGCTATGGCTTCTTTATTGGCCTGAATTTGCTTGCGATTTTTATCGTGCGAAACACCCCAGAGCTTACGGATCTCAGAATCTGCCCAATCCAGTTTATCGCGTATGGCATCGACGGTTTCGCTGGATTGATCTGAATTTAAATCCAGACGAGCTTCCAGATCGGTTATTCGATTTTCCGCTGCTACTAAACTTTTTTGCGACTCGGTCAACAAATACGCCAAGTATCCGCCGCCACCGATTCCGGCGAAGGCCAACAGCAACGCCAAGACCGCCACCACACCCGGCCCGGAGCTCTCGCGAATAACTTGTGGCTCAGTCTCGGCATGCGTCTGGGAGGCCCCACCCGGCGCCGGCTCGTGATGATCATCCCGCTCGGCAACAATGCCGGACAACGTGGGTTCTTTGCGTTCCATAAACTACCTTTTCAAATCATTTCTCTCTGGGCACTGGTTATAACAGGTATGACCACAAAAAAGAAGGGATGTGCACAGCTTAGAAAGAGGTTAAGGGTTTGGTTGCAGGCCGCTAGCAAGGCAGATACAAAAACGCCGGGCAATGCCCGGCGTTTTTGCAACTTAGCTAAGTAGACTTAAGCGAAGTTCTGGTTAACAAACTCCCAATTAACCAGTGCCCAGAACGCATCCATGTACTTAGGACGAGCGTTGCGGTAATCGATGTAGTAGGCGTGCTCCCATACATCCACAGTCAGAAGTGGCGTAACGGAATCATCAGTCAACGGGGTTTCAGCGTTACCAGTGTTTACGATGGCAACCGAACCGTCGGCTTTTTTCACCAACCAAGTCCAACCAGAACCAAAGTTGCCAATGGCAGAGGCGGTAAACTCTTCTTTGAACTTGTCAAAAGAGCCGAATGCGGCGTCGATAGCAGCCGCCACATCACCAGTGGCGGCGCCACCGCCGTTGGGGCTCAGGCAGTTCCAGTAGAAAGTGTGGTTCCAGATTTGGGCGGCGTTGTTGAACACACCACCAGAGGAGGTTTTTACCACTTCTTCCAGAGTTTTACCTTCAAACTCGGTACCAGGTACCGCAGCGTTTAATTTATCAACGTAAGTTTTGTGGTGCTTGCCATAGTGAAACTCGATGGTCTCTTCTGAGATGTGAGGAGCCAGAGCGTCTTTTGCGTAAGGCAGCGCAGGTAATTCAAAAGCCATATTTAGTTCTCCTTAAGATCACGGGACTTAAATCAGATGCTTAATCACAGTACTTTATCGATGTACTTGGTGTCGCAGTACCCTATTTTTAGCCAAGCCAGACACCGGCCCGGGCAGGATAATATTGTCATCAACGGCAAATCACCGCCGATACTTTTTATCTGGAGCGCTAAAGTATAGCGCCTGTAGGCGGTGAACACTATGCAATAGATTCACCCCTGGATAAAACAAAGGCACCTACCGAGGTAGGTGCCTTTTTAAGTGGCTGGGCTTACATCATGCCGCCCATGCCACCCATTCCGCCCATGCCGCCCATATCCGGTGCGGCCGGTGCGCCTTTATCTTCTGGCTTATCTGCCACCATTGCCTCGGTAGTGATCATCAGACCGGCAACCGAACCTGCCGCTTGCAGCGCGGTGCGGGTTACTTTGGCCGGATCCAGAATACCCATCTCCAGCATGTCGCCGTATTCGCCAGAGGCTGCGTTAAAGCCGAAGTTGCCTTCACCTTTGCGCACAGCTTCGGCAACCACAGAGGCTTCTTCACCAGCGTTGGCTACGATTTGACGCAGTGGTGCCTCCATGGCGCGACGCGCAATACCGATACCGGCATCTTGCTCTTCGTTGTCGCCAGTTAACTCCGCAATCGCGGCAACGGCGCGCAACAGTGCGGTACCACCACCAGGGACAACGCCCTCTTCTACCGCGGCACGGGTTGCGTGTAAGGCATCTTCAACGCGTGCTTTTTTCTCTTTCATTTCCATTTCAGTGGCAGCGCCCACTTTAATCACCGCAACACCGCCGGCCAATTTCGCCACACGCTCTTGCAGTTTTTCGCGATCGTAATCAGAAGAGGTTTCTTCGATTTGAGTGCGAATTTGCGCAACACGAGATTCGATTTCAGCGGCCACACCCGCACCATCAACGATGGTGGTGTTCTCTTTGCTCATGGTCACGCGCTTAGCAGTACCCAGGTGCTCCAGAGTGATGTTCTCCAGATCCAAGCCTACTTCTTCGCTGATCACGGTACCACCGGTCAATACGGCGATGTCTTGCAACATGGCTTTACGGCGATCGCCGAAACCAGGCGCTTTACAAGCAGACACTTTAACGATGCCGCGCATGTTGTTCACAACCAGAGTCGCCAGGGCTTCGCCCTCAACATCTTCGGCCACAATCACCAGAGGCTTACCTGCTTTGGCAACAGCTTCCAGCGTTGGCAGCAGCTCGCGAATATTAGAGATTTTCTTATCAACCAATAGGATGAACGGATCGTCCTGTTCAACCATCATGTTATCTTGGTTAGTAATAAAGTAAGGCGATAAGTAACCGCGATCGAACTGCATGCCTTCTACCACGTCCAGCTCGTTCTCAAGGCTGGTGCCTTCCTCAACAGTAATAACACCTTCTTTACCCACTTTCGCCATAGCGTCGGCAATGATGTCACCGATGTGTGAGTCACTGTTCGCTGAGATAGTGCCTACCTGAGCAATCGCTTTGGGTGTATCACAAGGCTGAGCAATAGATTTAATATGTTCTACAGCAGCGGTTACAGCTTTATCGATACCGCGCTTCAGATCCATAGGGTTCATGCCGGCGGCAACAGACTTCAGGCCTTCGTTGACAATGGCTTGGGCTAATACGGTCGCAGTGGTAGTGCCGTCACCGGCGTCGTCAGAGGCTTTGGAGGCAACCTCTTTCACCATTTGCGCGCCCATGTTCTCAAACTTGTCTTCCAGGCTAATTTCTTTAGCCACAGACACACCATCTTTGGTCACGGTAGGCGCGCCAAAAGATTTTTCCAGTACCACATTGCGGCCCTTGGGCCCTAAGGTGGCTTTAACGGCATCAGCCAGGATATTTACACCGGCTACCATGCGCTGACGGGCGCTATCGCCAAATTTCACTTCTTTCGCAGACATAGTTCTAATCCTTCCAGTATTTCTTTCAGTTACTCAATTGGGGTTGGGGTATTACGCCAATACCGCTTTAATGTCGGTTTCGCTCAGGATAACCAGCTCTTCACCTTCGATTTCGATGGTGTCGCTGCCTGCGTATTTACCAAATACAATCGTGTCACCCACTTGCACGTCTACCGCGCGAACCTCACCATTGTCGAGCACGCGGCCATTGCCTACGGCAACAACTTCACCTTGGTTTGGTTTTTCCTTGGCCGAACCTGGCAGTACGATACCGCCTGCAGTTTTTTCCTCTTCTTCCTTGCGGCGTACCACAACGCGATCGTGTAACGGACGAATTTTCATGGACTGTCATCTCCCACTAGCAAAATTTAAAATGCTTAGCACATTGTTGAAAAACCCGAAGGTCGGGATTCTGCCACCACCCCATAGGGCAGTGGCAAAAATACTCAAGGTTATCCGCGGGCGAGATCATTTAATATGGCCCACCCCAGACAACCGGTCTGCTGAACAAATTGGGGATGAACCTAGGCTTTTCAATGGCAGGAAGGCAAAAAAATTTGATATTTTGCCTAAAAGCGAACTTTTTGACAGAGATGCGCGATATTGGCTATTTTTTATCCAGCCGGGGCTTCTCTTGCACGGGTTCGTCAGGGTGGTAAAACTCACCTTCAAACGTTTGATGGCTACCCGCATTGGGGCCGGAAAACGGGCTCTGTGTGCGCACCACAAAACGTGGGGCTACCCACTGAAAAAGTGCGTAACGCAACCAGGGCACCAGCAGTAAAAAGCCCACTGTATCGGTGAAAAAGCCCGGGGTCATTAACAACACTCCAGCCACCAACAGCATAAAGCCCTCGGCCATTTCCCGCGCAGGCATCTCACCCGCCTCCATGCGACTGCGGGCACGAGTCATGGTCTCGAACCCTTGCCAGCGCAACAAGCCAACCCCCAGCACGGCGGTTATCACCACCAAAGCCACGGTAGGCAGCACTCCCAGCTCATCCCCTACTTGTATAAATAGGGCGATTTCTACCAGGGGAACACCAATAAACAACAATAGAACAAAAGGCATAGTTACCACTCATAACTGACCCCGACCATCAGGCGGGTGTCTTCACGTTTTGTGTCCTGCTGAGGCAGGTTATCCACACTGTAGTCGACCTTGAGTTCGGAATAGAGTTCACCGGCGATCATCGTGCTCAGCCCGGTGTTGCTGCTTAAGCGCCAATCTTGATCATCCTCCAATGAGCTAACCAAGGAATTGTTGTGAAAAAAAGCGATACCGAGCGGTAATTTATAGCGAAAGTCCGTTCCCAGCCGGGTGGCAACACGCTCGTTTTCAACCTCAAAGTCATCGGCAGGCACATCTGGAATTTCATAACGCTCATTCAGATAGGTGAACCCCGCTGTCAGCGCGAAGGCCGTTTGCGTATTTTCCCAAAACTGATAACCGGTACCGCTACCCAGTGAATAATATTCAGCGATAGCCCGCGCCTCATCAGCCCCTAAGGTTAAGTCATTGGTCCAGAACCAACGCTCGCGGAAAAACCAATCGAGCGAATAACGGCCCGACCAAACCTCATCCGGTGCCTGTCGGTCTGACGAGTAACTGGCATACTCCAGTAACGCATTGTGACGAAATTCACTGCGGCGATACTCGGCCTGAGTTTTTACCTTAATATCGCGCCGAACATCATTACCTTTAGCAAAAAAGCCCGACAGACTGAACTTGCCATTAAAGGTATATTCACCGTCAATATGGCTCTCAAAGGGCAACATGATATCGAGCGCGGCCAAGGGGGCGCTGCGCTGTTGGGGATCACCTCCACAGCTGTAAAATAAGTGCTCTTGCTTCATGCCATCGATTAAGCAAGGTGTATCACTGCCACTGATTTTCATTGGCATAGTAGTGTTTAAATTCTGGATATTAGTACGTGAAATTTTCACTTCACCAAAGTTTTTCGAACTCCACACCAGCTTGTCGCCATCGAGACGGACAAAGTCGCCTTCTAGCTGATCGCCATTGTACAGCTTTACCATTCCGGCATGGCCCGCACTGCAGAGCAATAACATTGCTGCCCCGAGCCCAAGCTTTGTTATCCATTGTTGTCTTCGTGTGTTTTGCATAGTCGGTTACACTGGCTTTCATTTTAATAGGTTGTGGAGCAAGTCCGTGCCCGAATCAAATTTTAATACCGCCCTTTACACTGCTTTGATGCTTATACCAGCGGGCTCGGTCGTGACCTACGGCCAATTAGCGCACTTGGCCGGCCGACCAGGTGCCGCGCGCTGGGCAGGGGCTGTGCTACGAACACTGCCGGAGCACAGCTCGCTCCCTTGGCACCGGGTGGTTGCCGCCGGCGGGCGTATTGCCTTGCCCAACGAAGCCGGAGCAGAGCAGCGCCGTCGCCTTGAGGCCGAGGGCGTTGTTTTTCGCGGTAATAAGGTATCTCTTAATCATCTGTTTGAGTCGCCTTGAGTCATTTTGCGGCCAATAAAAACAAGCAACACTAAACCGGGAATCACCATCAGCGCCGTCAGAACAAAAAAGAACGCCCAGTTGCCACCCAGCGCATCAACTAAATAGCCACTGCCCGAAGACATTGAGGTTCGCCCCAGGTTCCCAAGCGAAGCCAAAAGTGCGTACTGGGCCCCAGAAAAAGCCCTACCGGTTAGCCAGGTCAGTAGCGACACAAAGGCCACCGTTGAGAAGGCCGCACAGAAATTATCCACCACAATGGTGGCTAAAAATAGCCACTCTTTGGGACCCACTAAGGCAATCCAAGCGAACATTAAATTGCTCGCGGCCATGGCGACACCGCCAATAAACAAACCCCGGACAATACCGTAACGAATATTGATGGTGCTGCCAACTAGCGTGAAGATAATCGTCAGCCCCCAGCCCACCAATTTTGAGTAATTGGCAATCTGTTCATTGCTAAACCCCACCTCTCGATAGAACACAATGGACATACGACCCAAAAATGCCTCACCGATCTTAAATAAGAAAACAAACAATAAAATGGCCGCGGCTAGCTGCCAGCCATTGCGCCGAAAGAAGTCGGCAAATGGCTCAACGATGGTCACACTGAGCCAAACCATCGCCCGCGACCAAGGGTTGTCATTATCGCGTGCATTTAACATACCCGCATAGCGCAGCTCAGCCGCATTCTGCAGCGCCTGGCGATCGGTCTTGGGCTCGCGCACGATTAGGGTGAACAGCATAAGCAGCCCAACAATCACCGCCATCCAAGAGTAGACCCCTGCCCAGCCAACAGACTCGGCATTGGCAAAGGCGAGGTAACCGGGCAGAGAATAGCCGGTCCACCAGCCAATAATACTCATGGCCGAAGCGGCGGGAACCCGGCGGGAGTCTTTACCAATGATTTCAATCCGGTAGGCATCAATGGCGATATCGTGGGTAGCGGCACAACTGGCGATCACTAATGCAAACACCGCTAACAGTTGAAGATTGTCCACCGGATTAGTTTGAGCAAGCCCAATAGTGGCCAACAACATAAGCCCTTGCAAGGTAAAGATCCAGCCGCGTCTATGGCCTAATAGTCGACAGACGATTGGCAAGCGTACCCGGTCAACCAAAGGTGCCCAGAGAAAGTTAATGGCGTAGACCACAAACACCACGCCCAGCAATCCAACTTGTGAGCGTGAAATGCCCGTATCGGTCAACCAGCCACTTAAATTCGAACCGATAAGAACAAAAGGGAAGCCCGAGGAACAGCCCAGCAAGAATATATAGAGCAAACGCCAATCGCGGTAGTTATCGAGCGCTTGCAACCACGAATGGGTAGACGCTTGAGAAGGAACTGGACTCATAGTTAAAGCCTGTTGGCGACCGCGAGTAAAAAGACAAAGGTATCAGAAAAGCCGCAAGCCCGCACGGGGCCCATCGAGGTCGAATGAGAAAAGCTTAAGTAATGGGCGTAAAACACATGAAAGCGAGGAATTTGATCAACGACCAGTCACTCCAGAACGAATAAAGACCACTGCCAAACAGCGGTCTTATCGAATTACAAAGCAAGCCAAATTAGGGGCGATTAAGAGCGGCGAGGCCCTCGACTTCTGCTTCGCCCTGGGCCGCGGCGATTATTTTGCCCCTGGCTGCGGTACTCTTTTTTCTCTGCCGGTGCCATCGGAGGGGTCTCTAACAGCAACTCTTGAGGCGGTTGTTCACACCTAAGCTCACTACCCAACAAATCTTGGATAGGCATTAAGCGAAAAGCGTCGTCCTCACAGGCAAAGCTGATGGAGGTACCGGTTTTACCCGCGCGACCGGTACGACCGATTCGGTGTACGTAATCTTCAGGTTCTTCAGGTAAGGTAAAATTCACCACATGACTAATGCCATCAATATGAATACCCCGGCCGGCCACATCGGTTGCCACCAATACTTTCAAGCTGCCATCTTTAAAGGCATTCAAGGTAGAAACACGTTTATTTTGAGCGATTTCACCGGACAGCAAGCCTACCTTAATGCCGTGGCGGCGCAACTGATCTTGTAACTTACGACACTCGTCGCGGCGATTGGCAAAAACAATCATGCTTTCGACTTCCGCGTCTTGAATCAGGTTATAAAGCAAAGTGTACTTTTCATCGGTAGAGGCGAGATACACGTGCTGGGAAACCGTATCGGTGGCAACGCTTTCGGGCTCGATCTCAATAGTAATCGGATTTTCTGTCCACTGATCAACCAAACGATGTACTTCATCGGTAAAGGTAGCCGAGAAAAATAAGGTTTGGCGGTCTTCGCGACGCGGCGTTTGCCGCACAATTTGTCGAACTTGTGGAATAAAGCCCATATCCAACATACGGTCGGCTTCATCAATGACCATAATCTCAAGCTGGTCGAGATACACATCTTTATTACGACAAAAATCGAGCAAGCGGCCCGGGGTAGCCACCAAAATATCCACCAAGGTATTGTGCAGACGATTTTGCTGTTTGGTGTAATCCATTCCACCAACTAAGGTATGAATTTGCAAATCAGTGTGTTTGCACAAGCCTTTTGCGTCATCGGCAATTTGCATTACCAGCTCGCGAGTTGGGGCAATAATCAGGGCGCGGGCTTCACCGGCATAGCGCTCGTCGTCGAGACCGTGCTTGAGCAAATCATCAATAATGGCAGTGAGGAAGGCAGCCGTTTTACCCGTACCAGTTTGCGCTTTACCGACCACATCTTTGCCCTGCAACGCGTGCGGCAAGGATTGGGCCTGGATGGGGGAGCAGTACTCAAACCCCTCATCGGCAATGGCGTGCATCAACCCAGTTTCCAGGTTTAAATCGTGAAAGCGGGTTTTGCCTTCCATTTCCGGCACCGGAAACTGCGAAATATCCCAAGGCTTTGCGGGAGAGGTGTTTTGCTTGGGCTTGGGCTTTGGTTTGGGCTTCGATTTACGCTGCGATGGCTTCTGATCGGACTTGCCCTGTGCCTTGGGTTTGGAGTCACCATCGCCTCTGGGTTTCGACTTGTCAGCAGACTGTTTATCAGGCGAATGGCCGGCTTGAGGGGCAGCTGGCTTACGGCGCTTGTTGCCCCCTTGCTTATTGGGGCGCTGAGTATCGCCACGGCTACCGGAGTTTTCTTTGGTTTCGGTTTTAGCCGCTGGAGCCTTTTCGCTACCGACAACCTTCCTGAACAGCTTTGAGATCAAAATCGTACACCCGTTGATTAAAATGTGCGCGGAGTATACACGATTGCTCTGGTTGAGTCTCCGCTCATCGCGACTGGCCACGGGCCTTCTGGCATAAATTGGATAGTTTTCGTAACAACCGAATGGGCCGCCCCTAATACTACCCTTTATCTCGCAATACGCTACATTGGGATTGCCGAGCAACCAGTTACTCGGCACATACCAACATCTAGGCTCACCTTGCTCCAATCATTAAGCAGGCTGTGCAATCGGTGACGAAGCGCCCTGGAAGCGCAGACTGTATTTAGGGCGCTGCGCTTCGCGAATTAATAAGCGGCTGTTGGTGGCCGACGTCGGGTAGTGGCTAAGCCCCACCATAAAAGTACCAAAGTCGCTAACCTTGCGCGAGCCCTGCAGCGCGATCTTTAAGCGCTGAGCGACTTTAGCCTCCTGGGATTTGTCAATTTCTGGCATAAGGGCAATAAAGCTACTGGCAGTTAACCGCCCTACCATTTTCGCATTTTGCCATTCTGTAACCAATAAAGACGACAGTTCACGTAAAAAGGCATCGGTAGCTGTATCGCCCAAATCCGCAGCTCGCTCTCTGAAATCGGAAATATCAACACATATCACAGAAAAAGCTCGCTGCTTTTCACTTCCAGCCAATAAGCCCATCAGCTTACGTTCGATATCACTACGATTACCTAACCCCGTTACCGGATCATGAAATGCATCGAGGTGAACTTGTTTCGCCTGCTTAATATCATGCTGTCGCTCACGTTCCGCTTGGCGGAAATCCTGATAAGCAATCACCAGAGCCAACAACAAAAACCCACCAGCCACAATAGCCGTCGGGATACCCATCCAGTCACCACTCAGGCGATTATCGGCCGCCATGGCACCATCCATCGGGTAAGTAGCCGCCGCCATACCGGTGTAGTGCATCCCACATATTGCCGCACCCATCACCAAAGCTGCCACCGCTTTAACCACTAGCGCGTAACGGGCTGGCACAACCCTTACCTGCCTGCAGATCACCAAAGCCGCACCCGAGGCAACCACCGCAATCAGCACCGAAATTGCCACGATCACAGTGTCATATACAATGGCGGGCTCCATGCGCATGGCGAACATACCGCCGTAGTGCATAGCCGAAATACCCGCGCCCATAATAACCGCGCTGGCGGCAATGCCACGCTTGGCAATTTTCACACGAGTAATGACTAACAGTGCCAGCGCTGAGGCCGCCACCGCAGGCAACCATGAAACAATGGTCAAGGGTAAGCTGAAACTCATAGTCATATTGCCGGGCATGGTGTAAGCGCTCATACCGACAAAGTGCATTGACCAAATGCCAGTCCCTAAACAAACAGCACCGGTGCCTAGCCAAAACTTGCGGGCACTGCCCTGCAACGTGAACAGCCGTGTGCCAAAGTAAATGGCTGTATAAGCGGCGATGACCGCCACGCAGTATGAAGCGAATACAAGCGTCAGGTTGTAACTACCTGTCATGCGGACTTACCTCTGATGTTTTTGAACTGTGGCGGATTTTACGTCGCCAAAATCAACATGGATGCATCAGCCAGATAAATATATGTAAATATATGTTTACATGTGTAATCTAATATTATGACCAACAATCCCATGGAGCTCACCCTTTAGAGTTTCTTATATAGTCGAATGAAGAAATTCAGGGCTCGAGACGAGCTTTGCTTTTTTAAATAATCCCCCGTCTGAATTGTTAGCGGTAACAATTCAGGCGCAGAAGGCGAATATCTAGATAAGATCAGCGGAGGCACTGCAATTGACGAATTTGAAACCGGCGGTGACTACTAGTATGAGTTGCCCATTGACGATTACTCCACCCTAGAGCCTCTGTAAATTATGACATTGCGCAAAAGCAACTAGGCATCTTGAGCTTGTCGATTTTCGACTTACTGAACAAAGATTATTCACCCGCATCCTCACAAGTGAATCAAAAAAAGGCTCGTAAATCCGTTGCCACTTCTTATAAAGCCTAGGGTTGTGCGGCTAACCTGAAATAGAGTATTGACTATGAATGCTCCGTGTTTGGTATCAATTGCATAAAGTATTGAGGCTTGTGATTGCAGCCCTTTATTATTGGTATGCCTAAGAGGGGGAATTCTGCCCCTTAAAAAGCCTATGATTGCGCTTAATTTTGACAGCTCGATTGAAGAGCTTATGAAGTCGCAACTATTGCGAACAATCTACAAAACTTTGAACAGCGTCATCACTGGATAATTCTTTATTACATTAAAAACCCCAACTCAGTGGCGTGTTAGAGAGCGCCGTAAGGCTAAGCATGAAAGCCAGATAAATGACTCAAAGACTGTTAGCGCGAATAATCATAATACCTTGAGGCAAAAAAAAGGGAGGCAATGCCTCCCGAAACTCAAACAAACGAACAGAGATTAAACTTGAATAAAGACGTCAGTGGCTAATCATCCAAGGCCGGGCTGACGGAAACACCTTGCTACCATCCGGCATGTAAACGGCCTTGGAACCGCGAATGGGCGCATCCGAGCCACAGCCACAACCACTGCCATGTTCATGCTTATGCCTAGCGCGTTTTTCAGCGCGGGACTCGGGCGTTGAAAACGCTGGAGCATCCCTTGATTGCTCATTGCGCTCGTGGGCTTTTTTGTTACTCGGAGCCATTTTAAACAGCTCCGGTGACATCATAATCACCCTAGCCGAAGCCTCACCACACACAGGGCAATTAGAGGGCTCAGAGCTTTTCTCCATAGTAGCTAAGCCGCTAAACACGCCATGCTCTTGGCAACGATAATCATAAACAGGCATGGGTTACTCCTTATCAGGCGACTTAGGAATATCCACAGCGGTGTTGTCTACCTGAATGGTAGGCCCATCAGCTGTCGGGTTGATATCAAACGCGAAAATATCATTTGGCAACCACAAGGTGGCACAAGCATTCGGTATATCCACCACACCACTAATGTGTCCCTGCACCGGCGCACAACCGAGAATGGCGTAACTCTGCGCCTTGCTGTAACCGAACTTAGTTAGGTACTCAATTGCATTCAGACAAGCCTGACGATAAGCAACATGAACATCCAGATAATGCTGTTCACCATATTCATCAACCGAAATGCCTTCGAAGATAATGTAGTCATCGTATTTCGGAGTCATTGGGCTTGGCTTAAAGATCGGGTTCTTGATGCCATATTTAGACATACCCTGCTTCACTAGGCTAACACGCAGGTGAATCCAGCCAGCCATCTCAATAGCACCACAGAAGGTAATTTCGCCATCGCCTTGACTAAAGTGTAAATCGCCGACGCTCAAACCGCCGCCATCGACATACACAGGAAAATAGATCTTCGAGCCGCGTGATAAGTCTTTAATATCACAGTTACCGCCGTGCTCACGAGGAGGAACGGTACGCGCCCCTTCGTTGGCAGCTTCTTTAGCCTCATCAGGTGCCATGCGGCCCATGTGTGCGGTTTCAGCATAAGGTAAAGTCGCCAATGCAGGAACACGATCAGGCTCGGTCTCGTACAACCCTTTTTCCCGGGTATTCCATTCATTCAGCATATCTTTCGATGGTAGGCAGCCAATCAAACCTGGGTGGATAAGGCCTGCAAACTCAACCCCTGGGATATGACGAGACTTGGTGAACATACCATTAAAATCCCAGACCGATTTTTGTGCTTCTGGGAAATGTTCGGTTAAGAAACCACCGCCGTTTTGTTTAGAGAAAAAACCATTAAATCCCCACTGGCTTTCTTTAAAAGCGCCAATGTCAAGGATATCAACCACCAGAAGGTCACCCGGTTCAGCACCCTCTACACCCACAGGGCCAGATAAAAAGTGAACCTGGGTTAAATCAACATCGCGTACGTCGTCGGCGCTGTCATTGTTTTCAATCTGACCACCGGTCCAGTCGTAGCACTCCATAATAAAATCATCGCCAGGCTTAACCGTGGCAACCATAGGGATATCGGGGTGCCAACGATTGTGGATCATATCGTTTTCATAGGGCGTCTTACTTATATCGATTTTTACAATGGTTTCTGTCATGTCGGTAACTCCTGGGGAATCATCTTGAACTGTTTAATAACGACTGCAGTATCGATGAAACCAAAAGGAACGACCATTCGTTAATAGCACCACCTGCCTACGTCAAATAACGTAGGCAGGTGGTCGCCAATGCGGCACTAAATGAAAAGTCGAGCGCCTATTTTGGCATCGGCCCCAGCTTTACGCCGTCGGGATAGTACTTCCAACCATCGCGAACTTTAATTTTGTCATCCCAGGGCAGCTTATATTTACCTTCGGCAAGATCCTTAACCCACGTCAGGTAATTGTCTCTGCTGCCGCCCGGCTGGCCTACGTAAGCCCGACAGCCAAGATTAAAGATGTTATTTTCCAGCGCCCAGTTCTCCCGAGCCTTGTCCACCAATCTCGGGAAAAGCTCCGCCGTCACGATTTCCCAAGGGTTTCTGTGACCTTGCTGCACAACATTGCCATCATAGTTGCACACCGTGCCCTCACCGAAGTAGTAAAACACACCGTCGTAACCGGCCAAGTTAACCGAGATTGTGTACATCAGGTTTTGCCAAGCATTGGTACGGTTAGTCCAGATCCACTGATCGTTTACCTGAGTCGAGTAACCGGAAATGCGAATATAAACATTGGCACCTTTATAAGCGGCTTCGCGAGCCAGCTCTGGGAACATACCATCGTGACAGATACAAACGGCGAGCTTGGAACCTTTAGGTCCGTCACACACTGGCATGCCGTAATTGCCCGGCGACCATGGCTCAATCGGCACCCAAGGCTGCAGCTTGCGATAGTGCAGTGCAATTTCGCCCTCATTGTTGACGATAATAGCGGTGTTATAGGGCGGTTTAGACGGATCCTCATTTTTCTCCATTAGGGAGAAAACGGCCCATACGTCATTGTCGACGCAGGCCTTACGAAATTGATCAATTTCGGGACTGTCGATGGTCAACAGCATTTCATCATAGGTCCAAATAGCCGTATTTAAACCTTGCGTGGAATATTCCGGAAATACGATCAAATCAAGATCAGGGTAACCGGCTTTTGTCGATGCCAGAGCCGTACAAATTTGATCCACCTGAACTTGAATATCTTCGGGACCTTTAATTACCGGAACGGGGTATTGAATCATTGCGGTTAAAAGCGCTTCATCCCAAGCGCTGACGCTACCTGTACTAGCCATACTAAAACTCCAGAATGAATGTTTAATGGGTTACCTGCAGATACAACGCCAGTATTGCAATGTTATAACATTGCGCATATTCGTTAAATGACGTAGGTTTGCAAACTCGGTGCAACTGGGAAGGGAAGCAGCAAAAGGGTAGCAACAAAGCAAAGTACGAAAGGAAATATGAGTATTAATTGGTGCTGACCATTCTTAGCGGCACTGCAAGGGCCATTACTCAGCAACATTGAATTGCCTAGCACCTTAGACCAGCCGCTGCCCAATCCGTGGCCACGGCTTCGCTTTAGAAGGATTGAGGGTAAATCCAATGGAGAGTTGTTAACCCTGCGAGCTATGGTCCAAAACAGGTGAGCTTGCCGCCAGTGAGCCAAAATAGATCAGGGTATGGGCCAATACACGATCACCGTGGTGTATGGTTTTAACGACAATAAACACAATGTCGTCAAGCCACCAGCCACGCTACTTGACGCCCTGCCCCACAATCAGCGGCGAAGCCCAATCAACACAAATAAAAAAGCCGGCCCCATAAAGGAAACCGGCGAAAAACGGTAATAAAATTTTGTCAGCTAACCCATTAGCTTTGGCAGGTAAACTGCACCTTACCTTGTGCCCACACGCCATTTAAGTTGAGCAAGGAGGCCTCATTTAACTCATTAGCATGATCCACCAGAAAGCGTGCCAAGGGTACCTCAATGCTATCTCGCACCAAGCGTCGCACCGAACGGGCACCGTAGCGAGCGGTAAAGCCCATTTTAACCAAATGGCTACACACTTCAGTGCTCAGTATCAGACTGCAGTTTTTCCGCGCCAACCTCCGATTTAGCTGATTGAGCTCCAACATCAAGATATCGTGCGCCGCTTCGCTCGAAAGCGAGTCAAACATCATGACCCGGTCAATGCGATTGTAAAACTCGGGAGAAAAGCTTTGCGTAATCGTCTGCAATGCTCGTTGTTGCCGGCTGCGCTGCACACCGAGCGCCTTACCTAAACGCCCCATCTGCGTACCCTCCCACAGGCGCGCCCCCAGGTTAGATGTCATTAAAATAACGCAATTGCGGAAGTTAATACTCTTGCCTGAACCGGTTAAAGTAAGGTGCCCATCTTCCAATATACTGAGCAAAGCCATGCGAACCTCATCGCTAGCCTTTTCAATCTCGTCGAATAACACCACCCCGGGTCGGGCTAAATCGCCCTCAATCAGCGCTTCATCAAATAAGCTAACACCTTCTTTGCTGCCCACATAACCGGGCGGTGCACCGGTAATAGCCGCACTGTAATGCGACTGCGACAATGTATTCATATCAATGCGACAAAGGTTATCTTCATTGCCGGTCAGAATTTGGGCCAGTAATTTCGCTGACTGCGTTTTACCTACCCCGGTCGGACCAAGCAACAACGCATTCCACAAAGGGCGTTGACTGTCAGCAATATCGACCTTGATAAACGCCAAGGCATCTAACAATTGCTCGACCACCTCTGGCTGCCCCTTTAAACGCTCATTCAACAGCCTATGGGCATGTTCCAGGTCAAAAACAAACCGACTGCGGATTGTAGCGGCCGCCTTAACCTTGGGAGTAACCGACGCTTTGTCGGCTTCTAGTTTTTTTCGATTTTGCTCGAGCACTTCGTTTATAAAAACCACGTTCCATCCACACTCTGTTCGCCCTGCAATCGCCGCGGCACCTGCCATGGCCCGCCATTATGGCGAACCACAACTAAGGTGCTGAGCCTAAATCACTGCTAACTCAACTTTTAGTCAACTGTTTTCGACTTCTCCTCCACGGGCAAGTCAGCGACAGGACAGTCGGCGACACCTACAGTGGAGCGGGTAAACGCTTCGACTGAATCACGAGTTTTTTCCGCGTCCATAACCCAAGAACGATAAAATTCAAAAGGACAATCAGCAATGCCTTTATCACCATCACCAGAAGCATGAACACCGCTATATCCGCGATGTAATAGTTTGAACAAATGGTTTTGAGATTGATCATTTTTTCGAGCATCACGGATTTGGGATACAGATAACTGAGCGTACTGAATGCCCATATCTTCCTCACCACACTCGCCTAAGGTTCGGCCATCAAATCCGATAATCGCAGAGTGTCCAAAATACGAATAAACCCCATCAAAACCGCTGGCATTGGCCACTGCCACATAGCAATTATTAGCCCACGCCATAGACTTGGACATCATTACTTGCTGCTCTTTAGCCGGGTACATATAGCCCTGACAGCGAACGATGAGCTCAGCACCGCGCATTGCGCAGTCGCGCCAAATCTCAGGATAGTTGCCGTCATCACAAATAATCAGGCTAATTTTCATACCCTTAGGGCCTTCGGTGACATAAGTTCGATCACCAGGGTACCAACCTTCAATTGGGCACCAAGGAATACACTTGCGGTATTTTTGAACAACTTCACCTTTGTTGTTAATGAGGATTAAGGTGTTGTAAGGTGATTTATTGGGGTGCTCTTCATGTTGTTCACCCGTAAGTGAAAACACTCCCCACGTATTTGCCTCACGACAAGCTGCAGAGAATATTTCTGTTTCCGCACCAGGAATAGTCGCCGCAGTGGCCATCATTTCGTCAGTGTCATACATAATACCCATGGTGCTGTATTCAGGGAAAACCACCAAATCCATACCAGGCAACCCTTTTTTCATACCGATAATCATATCGGCGATTTTACGGGCATTTTCCAGCACCTCGGCTTTAGTGTGCAGCCTAGGCATTTTGTAATTCACGACAGCCACTCCAACCGTATCTGGGGAGCTCGATATATCACCGTGACGCATATTTAACCTCTCGAAATTTTAAACTGATAAATATGAAGCAATTTTTGCTTCATCTACATTTTCGCGAAGTTCTTCATGAACAATTTCTCCCTTCTCAATCACTAGAATTCTGTCGGCTATATCAAGAGCAAAACTTAACACCTGCTCTGACACAACAATCGAAAGACCTCGTTGATCGCGAATCTCTTTTAATGTTCTGGCCATGTCCCGAATAATGGAAGGCTGAATACCTTCGGTGGGCTCATCCAGTAATAATAATTTTGGATCACTTGCTAAGGCACGGGCAATAGCCAACTGTTGTTGTTGACCACCGGATAGGTTACCGCCTCGGCGATTACGCATTTCTAACAATACCGGGAATAGATCATAAAGATCTTTAGGTACGGTTCGGGCTTTAGTTGTAGTAAGCCCAGTTTCAATATTTTCCTTAACAGTCATGCTAGAGAAAATCATTCGCCCTTGAGGAACAAAGCCAAACCCTGCACCTACGCGCTGGTAACTCTGCATATTGGAGACATCTTTACCTCCCAGAGTAATTTCACCTGACTTACTCGGAATAACCCCCATCAAAGATTTCATCAAAGTTGTTTTACCCATTCCGTTGCGCCCCATAATGGCGACAATCTCGTTGGGTTTAACGTCAAAGTTCATCCCATGTATGATTTCACTTTGACCATAGCTGACGTGATAATTAGAAACACTTAACATGATATATTCCTCAATGGCCCAGGTAAACTTCGATCACTTTTTCGTCTTTTTTCACATCCTCTGCCGTACCTTCCGCCAGAATTTTTCCTTGATGCAAAACAGTGACCTTATCGGCAATTTCAGCAACAAACTGCATATCATGCTCAATAACGATAACAGATCGATCTTTAGTAATCCGTCGCAACAGCTCTGCCGTTTTTCTTCGTTCTGCAACCGACATACCTGCAACAGGCTCATCTAGCATAAGAAGCTCAGGGTCTTGGATCAGCAACATGCCAATTTCAAGCCATTGCTTTTGCCCATGACTGAGAAGATCGGCCCGGGTATGCAGAAGATCTTTCAAAAAGATCATATCGGCCACTTCATCAACACGATTTAATACTTCGGCGTCACGCTTAAAAACCAGCGCACCAAAAACCGAACGGCCTCGAGGAAATGAAATCTCTAAATTTTCAAAAACCGATAAATCACCATAAATTGAAGGCGTTTGGAATTTTCTTCCCACACCAGCTCTAACAATTTGATGTTCCTTCATCTTAGTGAGTTCGCGATTGCGAAATTTTATTGAGCCTTCAGTCGATTTGGTACGCCCGCAGATCAAATCCAGAACTGTCGTTTTACCAGCACCATTCGGCCCCACGATGACTCGAATTTCATTCTTATCGACGTAGAAACTCAGATCATTAACCGCTTTAAAGCCATCAAATGAGACTGTCAATCCTTCTACGGCGAGTACAAAATCAGTATTACTGCTGCTCATGAGTGGCCCCCTTAGCGACTACATCACCTTTTCGATTAGCACGAATAGAGTTGTATTTCTTTTTAATGAATGGTTCACAGTATTTACTGTACAAACCAGCCAAACCATTGGGGAATGCCATAACTACGGCAATAAACAAAGCCCCCATGGCAAACAACCACAACTCGGGAAAGCTCTCTGACAAAGTAGTCTTGGCCCAGTTAACCACTAAGGCACCATAAACCGCCCCCAGTATGGAGAGACGACCGCCGACGGCACAGAAAATAACCATCTCAATAGAGGGAACAATGCCCACCAAGGTCGGTGACATAAAGCCAACTTGCAGAGTAAACATGGCGCCACCAATGGCCGCAAAGGCGGAACCCAGGCAAAACACGAAGATTTTGAAATTGGAAACATCGTAACCAGAGAAGCGAACCCGATCTTCCATTTCACGCATTGCCACCAAGAGCCTACCTAGCTTACTTTTACGTACAAACTGGGCAACAGCCAGACACACAAACAACAAGAACACACAGAGGAAATAAAATACATATTTCGCTTCGTCGGTTCGTATATCCCAACCATGCAATGTACGCAAATCAGTAATACCGTTAACGCCACCGGTATAACCTTGCTGACCAATTACCAGAATAGTCATGATAGCGGCTACGGCTTGGGTAATAATGGCGAAGTACACTCCACCCACCCGACGCTTAAACATCGCCACACCGATGATGTATGCAAATATCGAAGGCACAATAATAATGGCTAACACGGTAAAGGTTAGGCTATGGAACGGCTGCCAAAACCAAGGTAGTTCCGTAATCTGGTTCCAGTCCATAAAGTCTGGAATACCAGGCGTGGATTGAATGGCCGTGTTTTCTGGAGACGATGCTTCCAACTTTAGGAACATCGCCATCGCGTAACCACCCACGCCAAAGAAAACACCTTGACCTAAACTTAAGATACCGCCAGAACCCCAGCAAAGTACCAAGCCCACAGCCACAAAAGCATAGGTTAGATATTTACCGATTAGATTTAATCTAAATATATCCACACCCAATGGAAGTACTACTACCAATATAAAGGCGAGTACCGCAAAGCCAATCAGGTCACTTTTAGGAAACAGTGTTTTAAATCCTGCATATGACATAGAACCTTCCTCCTAGCGACGCACTTTAAGTGAAAACAAACCTTGAGGGCGCAGCATCAAAATCACCACTACGAACAACAACGTCAGAACTTTGGCCATAGAACCACTTAAAAAGAATTCCATGGTCGATTGGGCTTGCGAAATTGTGAAAGCAGAAGCAATGGTACCTAATAGGCTCGCTGCACCACCGAATACAACCACAAGGAAGGTATCAACAATATAAAGCTGGCCAGAAGTTGGCCCAGTAGATCCAATCATGGTGAATGCACTACCGGCAACACCTGCAATACCGCAACCTAAACCAAAGGTTAGGCGGTCTACTTTTGAGGTATTAATACCTACAGCACCTGCCATAGGACGGTTTTGCACGACTGATCGAACTTGAATACCCCAACGAGACTTATACATTAGGGCGGCAACCGCAAGGGATATACCAATAGCCAAAGTCATTACAAAAATACCATTAATTGGCACTTCTACAATTTCCGATAGCTGGAAAGAGCCCATTAACCAATCTGGCAAGGTGACACCCACTTCACGTGCACCAAATACCGATCGATAAATTTGCTGTAAAATCAAACTTAAGCCCCAGGTAGCCAACAAGGTGTCTAGTGGGCGCTTGTATAAATGTCGGATCAGTGCCCACTCGACAAACATCCCGAGTGCACCTGCCGCTATAAAGGCCAATATCATGGCAATAAAAAAGTAAGAACCAAACATGCTTGGCATGTATTCAGAAAATACATTTGATGTGAGATAAGTAACATACGCGCCGAGAATCATAAACTCGCCGTGTGCCATATTGATAACGCCCATTTGGCCAAAGATAATAGCCAAACCCAATGCCATCAAAACAAATACCGAGAAAAGTATTAACCCGGCAAAACCTTGCATGGCAAAAATTGACATTAATTCAGAAGTGGAATAATCGGCGAACATCGCTCAATCCTCGTGCTGAAAATCGGAAACTTCAATAACTTTTAATACTTAGGAATCAAAGGAGCCCGTTATACGGGCTCCAGACTTACTTATTGATAACCGGCGGGGAATGGATCTGGTTCGATCAATTCTGGGGTTTCGTACACAATCTCGTACTGACCGTCAGTTTTTGCATTACCGATTCGGGTTTTAGACCACAAGTGATGGTTAGGGTGAACTTTCACATAACCTTCTGGTGCAGTCGTCAACTCAATACCTGGTGAGGCAGCGCGAACTTTATCCACATCGAATGAACCTGCGGCTTCAACAGCAGCTTTCCACAACCAAGGACCTAAATAAGCCGCTTGAGTTACATCACCGATTACGATGTCGTCACCCCAACGCTCTTTAAATGCCTTAACAAATGCTTGGTTGTTGTCGTTGGTAAGACTCTGGAAGTACTTCATTGACGCATAAGCACCATCAATGTTTTCACCACCGATACCCAAGATTTCATCTTCAGTAACCGAAATGGTCAGAACCAGAGGCTTCTCTTTAGTCATGTCGATGCCAGCGGCTTTCAATTGCTTATAGAAAGCAACATTAGATCCACCCACTACTGAAGCAAAGATAACGTCAGGCTTTTTCAACTTGAACTTGTTGATAATCGAGTTGAACTGCGTATGGCCTAGCGGGTAGTAATCTTCACCCACAACTTTCAAGCCCAGTTTCTCGATGTGCTTGCGAGCAATTTTGTTAGAGGTACGAGGCCAAATGTAGTCCGACCCTAACAGATAGAAGGTTTTAGCCTTCTTCTCTTTTACAACCCAATCAATACCTGCAAGAATTTGCTGAGTGGCTTCTTGGCCGGTATAAATTACATTAGGTGACTGCTCTAGACCCTCATAGAAAGTTGGGTAATAAAGCATACCGTTATATTGCTCAAATACGGGCAGTACCGCTTTTCGAGAGGCTGAGGTCCAGCAACCGAAAACTGCAGCTACTTTGTCGTTAAGCAAAAGCTTACGCGACTTTTCTGCAAACGTTGGCCAGTCACTAGCGCCATCTTCCTGAACATATTCGATCTTGCGACCCAACACACCGCCCATGGCATTGATTTGCTCAATAGCCAGCTTTTCTGCTTGCACAGAACCTGTTTCACTGATAGCCATGGTGCCGGTCACTGAGTGAAGAATACCCACTTTAACCGTATCTTCAGTTACCGCTAGGTCAGTTGTGTTAACTTCAGCCAAAGAAGCCGGAGCAGTCAACGCCATAGAGGCAAAGGCTGCCGCGCCCATTAATGATTTCACCAACCCGGGAAGCTTACTCCTAGAACCCGCTGGGTGTTTATTGATCGTGTTAGCCATGATCTTTCCTCATGATGTGGTTTGCCAGTTTTTAAGACATCGTATGCCTGCCCTGCTATTGTCAGAAAAACAAGGCTTTTGGCCAATTCGCTAAACACACCATAGAGGTACGTCATTTGACGCATTCAGCCATTAACTTAAGGCGAGTACGGTCTGAGCAAAATTTTTCCCCAAAAAACGATTTATGGCACAAGAATTGAGGAGAGGAGGACTAGCGGATACCACGCTACTAAAGGAAGTAGATGTTACGTGGATTCAATCTTTTTCCTTAACCGCATACAGCACCAATTTGGGGCGCCTCGCTAGGCGCTCGACCCAATATGGGGCGTTTTGTTTTCGCCCGACTTATGCAATAACAATCTGTGAGCTATGACAGCAAAACAACATATATTTCGGGTTCGAAGAAACTACAATCGCTGGGTCGCAAACCAAACCTTAGAGGATTACGCACTACGCTTTACTGCCAAAAGCGCGAGACGCTGGAGCGCTAGCCGGGTAGCTGTTACCGCTTTAGGTGGAATTTCATTTTTGGCGCTAGAAGCTATTGGTGCAACGGCAACGATGCATTATGGCTTTATACATGCTCTAGCCGCCATTTTAACGGTCAGCTTGATCATATTCTTATCGGGCATCCCCATCAGTTATTATGCGGCTAAGTATGGTGTCGATATTGATCTATTAACCCGTGGAGCCGGTTTTGGCTATATCGGGTCAACTATCACCTCGCTTATTTACGCATCCTTTACCTTTATATTTTTTGCTTTAGAAGCCGCCATTATGGCTATGGCGCTAGACCAATTATTCGCTATCCCCCTTGCCATTGGTTACTTTATCAGTGCAGTTGTGGTTATACCCTTGGTTATTTATGGCATAACCTTTATCAGCCGTTTTCAGATTTGGACACAGCCAATTTGGCTAACCCTGCAACTATTACCCTTTATCTTTATTATCTATGCCGACGCCAGCTCTGTCTCCGACTGGACCCAATTTGTCAGCCCAGAACAGAGCAATGCTGGTTTTGATATTGTCATGTTTGGGTCTGCGGCAGCCATTATGTTTGCCCTAATCGCTCAAATTGGTGAGCAGGTTGATTTTCTTCGTTTTATCCCTGAACCTAAAAACAATAAGAAAAGTCGACGAAAGTGGTGGTTCGCCACCCTAGCAGCGGGGCCTGGCTGGATTATCGTAGGGACTATAAAGATGCTCGCGGGCTCTTTTTTAGCCGTACTGGCGCTTAAACATGGCATTAATTCAATTGATGCTACTGACCCGACTCAAATGTACATGGTGGCCTTTGGCTATATCACCCAATCTCCACAGGTAGCGCTGGGTATTGCCGGCGTCTTTGTTGTTCTCTGCCAGCTTAAAATCAATGTAACCAACGCTTACGCCGGCTCCATAGCATGGTCTAACTTTTTTTCCAGACTCACCCACTCCCACCCCGGGCGCGTGGTATGGCTTATCTTCAATGTTGGCATTGCTCTGCTCTTAATGGAGCTTGGTGTCTACCAGGCATTAGAGCAAACACTGGGGTTTTATGCGATTGTTGCGGTCGCCTGGCTTGGCTCTTTAGTTGCCGATTTAACGATCAACAAACCCTTAGGGCTCTCCCCTAAGCATATTGAATTCAAACGAGCCCACTTATACGACATAAACCCCGTTGGCTGTGGGGCCATGGTGCTTGCTTGTATTGTAGGCATGCTGTGTTACGCCAATAATGCCGGCGAAACGGCTAAGGCACTCGCTCACTTTATTACTTTAATCACGGCATTAATAGCTGCGCCGATGATTGCCTGGATCACGAAAGGTCGATATTACATAGCAAGACCCTTTATCGCCACGGACGTTAATTATTATGACAATACCCAATCAACGGCTATTTGCTGTATTTGTGAACTTAACTTAGAAAAAGAAGATATCAGCTATTGCCCCGCTTACGCAGGCAACATCTGCTCGTTATGTTGTTCATTAGATGCCAGATGCGGTGATTACTGCAAACCCGGCGCTGGGTATTGGATTCAAGCGAAGAATTTTATTCAGAAGTTTTTACCCGCCTCATTAACACCCACTATTAATTCACGCATTGGGCATTTTTTTGGGTTATTGACCGTTATTAATGGGTTTTCAGGATTATTATTATCATTAATCTATTTTCAATCTCCTACCCCTATTACAGCCCTCACACTCTGGAAAGTCTTCTTCCTTCTCGTCATCATTACAGGGATTGTCATCTGGCTCGCCGTACTCGCGCATGAAAGTCGTGTCGTCGCGCAAGAGGAGTCACAACGGCAAACCCGATTGTTAACAGAAGAAATCATCGCTCACGAACAAACCGATCGAGAGCTACAACGAGCGAAAGAGGCCGCTGAGGCGGCCAATAATGCTAAAAGTCGTTATTTAGCGGGCATTAGCCATGAGCTTCGATCTCCTCTGAACGCTGTTTTAGGCTACGCCCAGCTGTTAGAAAAAGACCCTAATATTCCACCTAACCGGCGCAATGCAATTTCTGTCATCCGCCGTAGTGGTGAACATTTAGGCGACTTAATTGAAGGACTTCTGGATATTTCTAAAATCGAAGCCGGTCGATTAGATTTGCATATCGAGCAAGTACGCCTACCCCAGCTTATTGATCAATTAGTGCACATGTTTCGCCTGCAGGCAGAAGCTAAGGGCTTAAAGTTTGATTATATTCAACAGACAGCCTTGCCAGAATTTGTTAAAACAGATGAAAAACGATTGCGCCAAATTTTGATTAACATGTTATCCAATGCGGTAAAATATACCCAGAAAGGCGAAATTATCTTTAATATTCGCTATCGCAGCCAAGTGGCCGAATTTTCGGTTACCGATACAGGGGTTGGGATTTCTGAGGATAATATAGAGCGTATCTTTCAACCTTTTGAACGGGTGAAAACGCCGGGTTCTTCGGTCACTGGTACCGGCCTTGGACTCACCATCTCTAAACTATTATCAGATATAATGGGTGGTGATCTGTCACTAACCAGTACAGTCGGCAAAGGCACTCAGTTTAGGCTGGCATTGATGCTTTCCAGCACAAACTCACCGAGCCAACTACCACAGCCAGATCGACAAATATTTGGTTATGCCGAGCCACGTAAGACCCTTATGGTCGTTGACGATGAAGCATCCCATCGGCAGCTTATAGAAGCCGCTCTTACACCATTAGGTTTTCGAGTTGAGCTGGTCGATAACTCACTTATGGCGGTTGACTCTGCCCATAACATTCAGCCTGATTTAATCATGCTTGACATATCCATGCCCGGATTAAATGGCTGGCAAATTGCGGAACAATTACGTAACAGTGGGCTGACCTGCCCTATTATTATGGTTTCAGCCGATGCACGTGAAACTCATACTGACACTATAGATAAATCTCATCATAATGCTTATGTGGTAAAACCGATCAACATCCACAATTTATTAGAGACCATTGGTGAGCAACTGAATTTGAACTGGCAATACCATCCGGTTCACGATCAAGATGTGGCAAATCAAGAAACGGTCATTGAGCACAGCCCAGTATTATTGGATGAGGCAACACGAGAAAAAATAAAAGATTTAGCCATTATCGGGCATAAAGGAGGCATAATCCAACTATTAAACAACTTAATGGCTCAGGGAAAGTGCAGCAGAGTTTTTTATGATCAAGCCGTAGAAATGGCCAATAACTTTCAATTTGAATCCCTGATTTCAATGTTAAAGGCAACTGAAAATGAATAACAAAACCTATAAAAAAAATGTCGTCCTAGTTGTCGATGACAGCATCGACAGTATTCGTATGATCAGTGATGTCCTAGAAGAAGCAGACATGACCGTCTTGGTCGCCCTGGAAGGTAGCCAAGCGATTACAATCACTCAGAATATTACTCCCGACATTATTCTACTCGACGCCATTATGCCCAATATGGACGGCTTTGAAACGTGTCGCGCGCTTAAAGAACAACCAAAATTAATGGATGTGCCGATTATCTTTATGACGGGTCTTAGCGACACTGAGAATGTCGTTATGGGTTTGAAGTCTGGTGGCGTAGATTATATTACCAAGCCAATTAATGCATCGGAGCTTATCGCACGAATGCATGTTCATCTAGCCAACGCTCGTATGACCCAAAGCGCCAGAATGGCCCTAGAAGCTGCAGGGCAGACACTGTTTGCCATCAATAAAAACGGGGATACCTTATGGGCAACCCCCAGGGTCTATCAAATCTTAGCGCAAGCTCAACCGGCAGACACAAATAGCCCGGCACAGCTTTCCAACACATTAAAAACATGGTTGGAGCACTCGCCTTCGACGGGGCATAAAATGCAACTCGACAATGCTGACGGCACTGTCGGCGTCGAATATTTAGCAGAGATTGGGGAGAATGAATTTTTACTGCGACTTTCCGATCAACCCAGCAACGAAAACTACAGCGATTTATTACGCACCAGCTTTAAGGTCACCGTACGTGAGGCCGACGTACTATTGTGGATAGCCAATGGGAAAACCAACCGCGAAATTGGCCAAATCCTTGAGATGAGCCCAAGAACCGTCAACAAACACTTAGAGCAAATATTTAAAAAAATGGGGGTCGAAAACAGAACATCAGCCGCTGCCATGGCAATTCGTGCTCTTGCCAGCAAGGGATAAGCCGACAATTTCTTATCGGCAAAGCACCCATTACCGCTACAACTCACACTATGGCTAGCAGTAGCAACACGTTTGACTTATGTTCGTTGATTGGCCGACCGGTACGGTAAAAACCAATGGCGTAATTTGCGGCCGCCCGCTGTAACGTCGTGTAATACCAAATACAGTATCGGCACCAAGAGCAGAGTCACAAACGTTGCAAACAGAACACCGAATGCCAAAGAGATTGCCATCGGTATCACAATTTTTGCTTGCAGTGAACTTTCAAACATAATCGGCAACAGGCCAATAAACGTCGTCATCGAGGTTAAGATAACCGCCCTAAACCGTCGCCGCCCCGCTTTGACCACAGCCTCCTGCAAAGTGTCGCCACCTTTGCGGGCATTATTGACGTAATCGACCAATACCAATGAGTCATTTACCACCACGCCTATAGTCGCAAAGATACCAAACAGCGACAACTGGCTGAAATCATAGCCCATTATCATGTGCCCCCATATAGCCCCGATAACGCCAAAGGGAATCACCGACATAATCATTAACGGCTGAATATAGGAGCGCAGTGGCAGTGCCAGCAATATATAGATCATCATTAAAATGGTGGCAATATTAATGAAGAAGTTAAACACGGTTTCGCGTTCATCCTTTAAACTGCCCGACTCCTCCAAAGTGACCTTGGGGTAATGACGCTCGATATCGCCAAAGACACCTTTACGTAAGTTGTTCGCTACCGCCAAAGGCTGTACTTTTTCAAAGTCCAAAGTGGCCCACACCGTAATCGTGCGGTTACCATCTTCACGGTATATTTGATTCACGCCATCAACCAAAGCAATATCAGCCACCTCTTGCAATGGCACTTTGTGGCCGGTGCTGGTGGTTATTAATACTTCGTTAACAGCATCAATCGCGTTGCGCTGACCTTCGGGGTAGCGCACCATAACGCGTATCTCTTCTCCATCGCGAACAATGCGTTGAGCCTCAATACCGTACAAGCTAAACGCGGCCTGGGTTGCCACCTCAGAAGTGGTTAGCCCCAAACTATAGGCCACAGGCTTTAAGGTAAACCGAGCCTCCTTAACACCCTGCTGCTCACTGTCCTGAATTTCGTATACGCCATCAATCTCACCCATGGCGCGGCGAATATCTGCGGCGGCCAAGCGCAGCTGCGATATATCTTTCCCTACCACCCGAAAACTGACATCGCCATTACTGCCGCCCGGTGCCATTTGGACACTGTCTACCACCGTCAGGCTTTTCAAGCCACTGATCTGGGGCATCTTCTCGCGCCAGCGGGCCGACAAATCAAAGGTATCCAAAGGACGGACTTCCGGATCGACCAACTTAGCCTGAACCTCGGCCGTGGTACGGGATTTCATCGAGACATAGAGCTTTTCCACCATAGGATGGCTAAACTCGTTTTCAATCTCGCCTTCAACTTTGTTAATCATAGCCTCGATGGATAGCATGGCCTCCATGGTGACCTGTTCCGGCACACTGGGATTCATTTCAATATTCACTGTGGCAAAATCGTGCGGCACTTTGGGCATACCCACAAACTTCACAACGCCCGCCATAAACATACCAGCGGTCAGTAATATCACACCGGTGAAAATCGCCATAATGATGTAGCGATAATGCATCGACCATTTAAGCCCTGGTGTGTAGTAGTGGTCGACAAAATATTGCAAGAATGAACTTATTTTATTTTGCACACGGGCAATAGGGCTTGTGTCATTGGCTTTTGCCGGCTTCATATGAGCCAAATGAGCGGGCAATATTAATTTGGATTCCACCAAGGAAAAGAGCAGACACAAGACCACGACATAGCCGATAGCATGGGCAAACGCCGCAGAGGGGCCGGACTCCAGTACCATCGGCATAAATGCCGCACAGGTGGTTAGCACTCCAAAGGTGGCGGGGGTAGCCACTCGTTGAGCGCCGCGAATCACATTATCAATACTCTGCCCGCGCTCTTCGACTTCGCTGTGCACACTTTCACCGATAACAATGGCGTCATCCACCACCACACCGAGCACCATAATAAAGGCGAATAAACTACCCACATTAATGGTGACATCAATCCAACTTAAGGGTAAGAAAGACAAAGCTCCGAGAAAACTTACTGGCAACCCCAGCATGACCCACATGGCAAGCTTCATGCGTAAAAATAACGCGAGAATGCCAAACACCAACAAACCACCCCAAAACATATTGCTCAACATCATGTTCAAGCGGCCGTTAAGGTAATAAGTAAAATCGACCCAAGAAGCCACTTCCACGCCATCGGGCAAGGTTTGGTTGCGCTCGGCAAGGTAGCCTTTTACGGTGCTGGAGACATCGGTAATACTTTGATCTTTTGTCGCACCGACAAAAAAAGTAACTGCATTATGGCCATTTAATTTGGTGTAGTTAATTCCCTCTTCAAAACCATCGTTAACATCTGCCACATCGGCCAATAAAATTTTACTGCCATCGGCGGAAGTACGCAGCGGTAAGCGTTCAAACTCTTCGCCTATATAGGCCTGATCCTCTACCCGTACAGAAATAAATCCATCTTCAGCGCGTATTTCGCCAGCCGATTGATTCGTAGACCAGTTGCGTACCGCTTGGGCCACTTCTTGAAAAGTAAACCCATATTCGCGCAGCTTGTCGCGACTGACTTCAATCGCTATTTCATAGTTGGCGCCGCTGTAATACTCAACAATGCTAACATCGGGCAAGGCGCGCAACTCGTTATAAACCTCTTCACCCAGCCGCTTTAGATCAAAATTATTAAGGTCGCCATACAATGAGACATACATAACCTCTTGGCGATATTTAACCCGGCTGATTTGCGGTCGCTCCATACCGTCGGGAAAACTGGAAATAGAATCTACCGCTGTATTCACCTCATCCAGTACTTCTTGCGCATCATACTCTTCCATTACCTCGATACTGGCACTGGCATTGCCGCGGTTGGAGCGAGTTATCAAGCGTTCAATACCCTGCACCGAGGCCAAAGCTTCTTCCAGCTTTACCGTAATGGCCTCTTCAACATCCTGAGGGGCCGCACCGCGGTAGGTAATATTGATATTAATCCAGTTAATTTCCATTTGTGGAAACATCTGTTTACGAATGGTCATGGCGCTGTACAGCCCCATTAGCACCAATACAATCATCAATAAATTTGCCGCTACACTGTTGCGGGCAAACCAAGCAATAACGCCTTTACGAGTATCTGCAGCCGACTCCATTAGGCGTCTCCCTGCTCGGCTGTGGTGGGTGTATTGGTTTGCGCACCAAGCTCGTCATCCGACTGCGTCTCACTCACTTCGGATCTTAATTTTAATGCCATGCCTTCTACTGGAAACTCAATGGCTGTGGTAATTAGTTGATCACCCTGAGCCAAGCCCGCCGATATCACACTTTGCCCTTGATCATGGCGCACAACAGTAACCGGCTTAAAGTGCAATTTGCCATTTTTCAAAACAGCCACCTTGCCATCTTTCACCAAGGAGCGATTAATCTCCACCGCGCTGGGCAGGTTAATACCCGCCAACTGGGCCACAACATACCGACCAAACGTTAGCGGTTCTAAATGGGCTTGTGCATCGTGGAGGTTATAAGGATCACTCACCTCGGCAACTAAATAGTGCATGCGGGTATTTTCATCAATCACCCCCTCACTGCGCACAATGCGCGCTTGCCACTTAGCGCCATCGAGATTGGGGCTAGTATTGTCCGATAAGGTCACCTCAACACCGACACCCCCATTGGGGAGAAACTGCTGATCTGTGGTTGCCACTGGCAACCGTATTTCGGCACTGCTAACGTCCATCAGCTGACCCAGCTTTGCACCGACATTCAAAAAACTTCCCAGACTTACCAAACGTTCGACAATCAACGCATCATAGGGGGCTTTAATGTAGGTTCGGTCTAGGTTTTTTTGAGCCATTTTCAGGTCTGCTTGGGCAGCCACCACACGTGCCTGAGCTTGCTCTAATTGAGGCTTACGAAGCCCCAGCGCCGGCGCGGGACGATCATTAACCGCCTCCCACTCAACTCGCGCCACTTCCCCTTGAGCCATCTCCTGTTCCAGGGCTGATTCAGCACTGGCCAGACCGGCGCGCGCATTTTCTAGGGCAACTTGATAATTGGTGGGGTCAATCTGCGCCAGTATATCGCCCTGCTGAACCAGACCTCCACGCACAAAGGCTGGAGATAACTCGATAATCTCACCGCTGACCTGAGCTACCAATTCAGTCGAGTATTTAGCTTTCACCAAGCCCTGAGTTTGAATATCAAGACGTTTAGCCGACAATGCTATTTCACGCGTCTCAACCAAAACGGTACTATCTACTGGGGGCTTGGCAGCAGGCTCCGGCCGCAGACTTTTCATCAATATCAAGAGAGCTATGCTAATCACAATGATTAGTAGAGGCGCTATCCAGCGTATATTTCTACCCAAAAAGCCCGGGGTCTGCATTGTTAAAGCTCCTTATCGAAAGCCCTTATCACCAAAGATAGATGGGCAGCTTTTGAATGATTGGCGTAAACGCACTTCATCACTACTATTAACCGACGGCAATAATACCCCTTTTCCCCGCCTACCGGCAGTCAATTGCAATAAAAGAACCCTCTAAAATGCGCAATTAAATTGCACCATCCCATGCCCGTGCTCTGTCAAAGACCACAGCCCTGAAGGGTTACTGAGCGGTAGGGAGCCAGCTTACGGGTTTTAGACATCGCTGGCGCCTGAAACCGCGAATGTCATACTGGCATACAGATTGCTCAATCAATCTAAAGTAAATCAAATAACCTGAGTGAGACATGAACATTCAGATGAAAAACGCGGCAACGTGCACCAAAAGCCCTCAAAGAAAGCCAAAATTGCCATTCTTGGGGCAGGATCATACTCGATGAACCATCAGTCACGCACAATAAACGGACAGATTAACGTGGACTCCGCACCAGAAGAAAGCAATAGCAGTGCTTTATATCAGCGTTATTACGCGGTCTACCGCCGCCGCCAAGAAGCACTCAACTTAATCCGCCAGCTGAATCGAACCATCAAAGGTGCGCAGCGCCATCGCGGCTTGAGTATGGGCTTGCTTGGTGGCAATAACTTATTTCATCAAGAGTTTCATCAACTGCAGGCCGAATTGGAAAGACGAACTCTTTTACTACAGGCCATGGCGAGTGCAGGTGATAACTTATTGAGCGATCGAGATCAGCAAAGCTTAAAAAGTGCTTGGGTAACCATCAGCCGTGACTGGCAAGAAGACACGGTAATCGACAACTACGAGTTGCACTGTCATCTTATTGAGCAATCTTTGGCCATGATGGCCAGCCTGTCACGAGAGCTAGAACAACCCATACAAGACGCTCTGGGTGAGTCCAGCGCCCCCAAGAACACAACCAATAGCTACCCTAGCCGGTTTAAACACTTAGAAGTACTGCACTTTACCAGTCGGTTATTGCCAGCCGTAGTGGAACAAATTGGTCGCATCCGAGCCTTAGGCACCTATGCGGCCGCCGCCGGGTTTCTCGATTCACACCATAACAGCAAACTGCGTTATGTTATTCAGTGTACAAGGGTAAACAACGAGAAATTACGCCATCAAATCAAACGATTAGAGGGTATTCTCGATGAGGATATTGGCTTACTGAGCCAACTTAAAAGTTATGAGCTCAAGTTAATGTTTTTGCTGAATATGGTGGAAACCGATATTTTGCACGAGGGTGCCATTAATGCCGACAGTAATCGAATTTACAACTTGGCCACTGACATTATCGATGTCTATTTGAGTATCGTCGACAGCGGCATTGAATTGATCAGCCACTGGCACGATGTCGATATGGACCAGTGGTTAGAAAGCGGTATCGCACCCAGTTAAGCAAGCATTAGAGAATAGCACTGGTCGTTGCCCAAACGGTACGGCACAATGGCGCTTTTATTACAGTGCCCGCGCTATGAAGCTATTCGACCTCAGACACCTTTTCTTACTTGCGTTGCTCAGCCCCTGCGCTTGGGCCTCAGCCAATTCCCCAGACCAATGCTTAGCAGGTTTGGCCACAACGGCAGAGAATACGGCCACGGTGGGGGAACTGCGCCAGCGCTGTCTGGAGTCTGCATCGACAGAGGAAGACACCCCGGCCGTTCCGGAAAAAGCCAAAGTATTGCACAAGCGCATGACGATTGAGGCGCTCAACAACGAAAACCGCTTTCTATTAACACCGCACAACCGCAACTTTGTGTTGCCCGGCGTCTACACGGACCAACCCAACACGACCCCTTTCCTTGAGGTCGATTCGAAAACCGCCGATTTACAGCACACCGAAATTGAATTTCAACTCAGCATGAAGGTGCTCATCGCTCAGGATTTACTGCACAACAATGGCAATTTGTACGTCGCCTACACCAACCGCTCGTTTTGGCAGGCCTATAACACTGGGGTCTCTCGCCCTTTTCGCGAAACGAACCACGAGCCCGAGCTGATTTTAGCCATCGCTAACGACTGGGAACTATTGGGCTTTCGCAATGTGATGAATCAGGTGGTGTTTTCCCACCAATCCAACGGCCAATCGGGCGATCTGTCGCGCAGCTGGAATCGAATCAAGCTAAACAGCGTTTTTGAAAAAGGCAATTTCGCTTTTAACGTATCCCCATGGTATCGCATTCCGGAAGACTTAGAGGACGACGACAATCCAGATATCAAAGAGTATTACGGCAATTATGAACTGACCGGCGCTTATGCACGTAAAGATCATATAGTCAGCGTTATGACGCGCCGCCCCTTTTCCGACAAGGGGGCTTGGGAGCTGAGCTGGTCGTTTCCCCTGACCTCCACTGTGCGCGGCTATATTAAAGCCTTTAATGGCTACGGGGCCAGCCTGATTGATTACAATACGCGCACACGCTCCATCGGGCTCGGCGTTACCTTTACCGATATACTTTAGGATTCGCCATGTCTTTTTATCAGCCGATCAGCCTATTGTTCACCTTGCTTATGCTCGCGGGGTGCGCTGGACACACGCTAAACGATTACGCCGAACGCTCTCCCACTTTTATACCCGAAGCGTTTTTCCAAGGCCCGCTAGTGGCCCACGGCGTGGTCAAAAATCGCTCCGGCGAAGCCATAAGGCATTTTGACGCCACCATAGACGCCAGTTGGCAGGGTGGCATTGGCACGCTGGCCGAGCGTTTTACATTCGATGACGGCGAAGTTCAGTATCGCAACTGGACACTAACCCCAACCAACCAAGGCCGCTTCGACGCCACCGCTGGGGACGTGAAAGGCATCGGTAAGGGCCAGTTTCAAGGTAATGCGTTAAACCTGAAATACACGCTTATGATCGATTATAACGACAGCAAGCTCGCCGTTAATGTAGACGACTGGATGTGGCTGGTGGATAAAAACGTCGTCATGAACGAGTCAACCCTGAGAAAATGGGGCTTTAAGGTCGGGAGCGTACAGTTGGTAATCCGCAAACTAGAAGAATAAGCGCTACTTGTCGATTAAGTAATCACCCCCAGCCGCTCCGCCCACCTGCATTGATAGGCAACCCACTCTCTGGTTGCTTTCACATCTGGCACTTCGCTGCCAGTTTGTGTATAAAGTCCCATGCGTTAAGCTCACAAAAGCGAGCCGATTCAAGGATTTGCAGATAATGGCACAGCCCGACACACATAATAGTCAATGCAGACGCAGCAAACTGGCTGACACCCCGCTGGTGATGCACCTTGGCGCAAGGGACTCACGCTACCAACCTTATTATCAAGACCCGCCGACCTATCTGTGGATGACGATAACGAATCCCTTCCCAAGGGGTTAACTGCTCACACTGTATTCACCGGTTTCGCATGCGACAAGCCGACAACAGGGGTGTTAACACACCATGACATTATTAAGTATTATTTTACTTCCCTTGCTAGGGGCACTTTTGCCCGTCTATACAGAGCGGTTTGGGCGCACAATATGTGCCTATTCAGCGGCTATAGGACCACTGTGTGCTCTGGGCATACTACTGGGCAGTTCAGCCTCAGTATTCTCCGGTCATATTGAACAAGTTTATATTGCCTGGCTGCCAGCCATTGGGCTGGATTTAAGCTTGCGCTTAGATGGTCTAGGCCTGATGTTTGCGCTACTGATTGTTGGCATTGGCCTGCTGGTGGTGCTTTATGCCCGCTATTACCTCGCTCAACGCGACTCTCTGGGTAAGCTCTACGCGCTGTTACAGCTGTTTATGATGGCCATGTTAGGCATTGTATTATCCAGCAACTTGTTGCTGATGATCGTCTTTTGGGAGATCACAAGCCTGGTCTCTTTCTTGTTAATAGGTTACTGGTCCGACCAGTCCGACGCCCGCAAAGGTGCCCGTATGGCGCTGACTGTCACCGGTGCCGGCGGGTTGTGTTTGCTGGCCGGCGCCCTTTTGATCGAGCGTATTGTCGGCAGCTTTGAGCTGGATGCCATCTTTGCCGCTGCCGATCAAATTAAGGCTCACGCCAGTTACCCAGTCATTCTGGTGCTGGTGCTACTAGGCGCCTTTACCAAGTCCGCTCAGTTCCCTTTTCAATTTTGGCTACCCCATGCCATGAGCGCCCCTACCCCGGTATCGGCCTACCTGCATTCGGCCACCATGGTCAAAGCTGGGGTCTTTTTACTGGCGCGGATGCACCCTGCTCTGGCTGGTACCGATGGCTGGTTCTATTTGGTGACCTTCACCGGTATGGCGACCTTGTTATTCGGTGCCTACAACGCACTGTTCAAACACGACCTCAAAGGGTTGTTGGCGTACTCAACCATTAGTCACCTCGGGCTGATTACCATGCTGCTTGGCTTTAGCACCGATTTGGCAGTGGTGGCGGCGATATTTCATATTATTAACCACGCCACTTTTAAAGCTTCGCTGTTTATGGCCGCCGGGATTATCGATCACGAAACCGGCACCCGCGATATGCGCAAAATCAACGGCATGTGGAAGTACATGCCGCACACCGCTCTACTCGCCATGGTCGCCGCCCTCGCCATGGCTGGGGTGCCCTTGCTGAACGGCTTTCTCAGTAAAGAGATGTTTTTCTCCGAGGCGCTGCACATTGAATCCATGGGCATGTTCAGCTGGGTGTTCCCCTTATCTGCCACCTTAGCCGGTATTTTTTCCGTCGCCTATTCGGTGCGGTTTATTCACGATGTATTTTTCAATGGTGAGCCTGTCGACTTGCCTAAATACCCACCGCACGAGCCACCGCGCTATATGATTGTGCCGGTAGAAATCCTGGTGGGCTTGTGTTTATTGGTAGGAATTGTACCCAACTTGACGGTGGCGCCGTTTCTGCAAGCAGCCAGCTTGGCCGTGCTAGGTCACGACATGCCCGACTACCACATCGCCATTTGGCACGGGGTAAATTTGCCCTTAATCATGAGCTTTGTGGCTTTAGCTGGCGGCTTGCTGATGTATCGCCAGCGCTCGGGGTTGTTTGCGTTCTACGAGCGGAAATACCGCCACGATGAAAAAATAATGTTCGAATCGAGAGTGCAATTCTCGGTGCGTATGGCACAGATGCTCACCGACTTAATTCAAAACAACTCTTTGCAACGTTATATGGCGCTGCTGATCGGCGCCGCCGTGGTGGCAATCGGTTATGCCTTATTACCGGGTATTCCCTGGCCGCAAGACTTCACACTCACCGCATTAGAGCCGGTCAGCTTGCTAGCCGCCATTGTTCTAACCGTCGGTGCATTAGGTACAGTGCTATTGCATCACAACCGTTTTGCCGCACTGTTGCTCTTAAGTGTAGTGGGATTGGTGGTATCGCTGATTTTTGTGCGATATTCCGCGCCAGACTTGGCCCTGACGCAAATTTCGGTAGAAGTGGTTACCATCGTCTTACTGATGCTAGCTCTGTATTTCTTACCGCAAATCACTCCCAACGAATCGGGAGCAAAGCGCGTGGGGCGCGATATCATTCTCGCCACAGCCGCCGGTTTGGGCATGGGTATTTTGACCTTTGCGATGCTCACCACACCGTACCAAACCTTATCTGACTTTTATTTGGCCAACAGTGTCAGCGGTGGCGGCGGCGCCAATGTGGTCAACGTGATTCTGGTGGACTTTCGCGGCTTCGATACCCTGGGCGAAATTACCGTCTTAGCCATTGCCGCGGTGGGTATTTATGCCATGCTCAACGGCTTACATTTACCACTACCACAAGCCGATGGCGATGGCCGCCGCTGGGATAAAGAGCCCCACCCCCCCATACTGTCTGTGATGGCGCGTATTCTTTTACCACTGGCCATTCTGGTGTCGATTTTTATTTTCCTGCGCGGGCACAATGCTCCGGGCGGTGGTTTTATTGCCGGCCTAGTGACCAGCGTTGCCTTAATCTTGCAGTATTTGGCCTCTGGCACTCTTTGGATGCAAGAGCGCTTGCGCTGGCGCTACCGTCGCGTCGCTGTCTCGGGGGTTTTAATTGCCACTTTAACTGGGGTCGGTAGCTGGTTCTTCGGCTATCCGTTCTTAACCTCGACCTTTGACCACTTCCATATCCCACTGATCGGGGAGATTGAGCTCGCCTCTGCCATGATCTTCGATACTGGGGTTTATATTACCGTTGTGGGGGCTACCTTGTTGATCTTGGCCCACCTCGGCAAGCTGGCGCAAACCAGCCATTCGCCCCGCCCACCGACCAGTAAAGCGTTTAGCGGTGCCGATCTGAATAAAGGAGACGATTAGTGGAAATTTTAATATCCGCCGTCATTGCCATCTTGACCAGTTGCGGCGTCTATTTACTACTGCGCGGCCGCACATTCCCCATTATTTTGGGGCTGACTCTACTTACCTATGCGGTTAATTTGTTTATTTTTATGTCCGGGCGCTTAAACACTAGCGCCAGTACCATTATTGGTGTGGGCGATCAGTACGCTGACCCCTTACCCCAAGCCTTGGTTTTAACGGCCATTGTAATCAGCTTTGCCATGACCGCCTTTGTCTTAGTGCTCGCCCTGCGAGCGCGTGCTGAGCTCGGCAATGATCATGTCGACGGGCGCAACAGTATCGAGGAGATCAAATCGTGAACCATTTGATTATTGCCCCGGTACTGTTACCACTTCTGACGGCCATTGTATTATTGCTCGGCACAGGGCGGCCGCCACGGATTCAACGCGGCATCAGTTTTATCAGTGTCTGCGCCCAACTTGCAGTGGCTTTGGTATTGCTGAGCATTGCCGCCGGTGACCAAACACTGGTCTACGCACTCGGCAACTGGGCTCCCCCTTTTGGTATTGTCTTAGTGCTCGATCGCCTCAGTGCCTTGATGGTAGCCCTGACTGCCAGCTTGGCTTTTTTTAGCCTCTGGTACGCTGCGCGCGGCAATGACAAACCCACCGATAGCTTGCACAGCGTGATGCACTTTTTGTTGATGGGCGTGAACGGAGCCTTTTTAACCGGTGATTTGTTCAACCTGTTTGTGTTCTTTGAGGTACTGTTAATTGCCTCCTACACCTTGCTACTACACGGTGGAGGCGCAGCGCGGATTAAATCAGGGTTGCATTATGTACTGCTCAATTTGATTGGATCGAGCTTATTCTTGATTGCCGCTGCCCTACTCTACGGCTTAACCGGCACCCTGAACATGGCGGATATGGCAGTCAAGGTCGCCAACACCAGCGTCGAGCAAGCGCCACTGATGCACGCCGCTGCGCTGTTGTTGTTGGTGGTATTTGGTTTAAAAGCGGCCATGGTACCGCTGTACTTTTGGTTGCCACGAGCTTATGCCTCGGCCTCGGCTCCTGTAGCCGCTATGTTTTGCATCATGACCAAAATCGGTATTTACGCCATTATTCGCATGTACAGCTTGGTGTTCGGCACCGAAGCAGGCCTGCTCGCTAATGTCGCCAGCCCTTGGCTCTGGCCTTTAGCGTTAATTACGCTCACCCTAGGGGCGGCTGGGGCTCTTGCTGCTCGAGAATTGCGATTGCAAATTGCCTATTTAGTCGTAGTATCGGTCGGCACCATGTTAGCCGGAGTGGCGCTGAACAGCGTTGCCGCCCTGGGCGCCACACTCTACTATTTACTGCACTCTACTTGGGTGTGTGCCGCTTTATTTCTATTGGCCGATATTATTATGCGTCAACGCGGGGCCACCTCGGACCGTATTATCACCGGGCCACGACCCAAACAACCGGTGCTGCTGGGGACTGTGTTTTTCATTGGCGCGGCGGCCGTGATTGGTATGCCGCCACTGTCTGGCTTTATCGGCAAGGTCATGTTGATGCGCTCTGCCGTCAGCGATGAGCAAACCTTCTGGCTTTGGTTTTTACTGCTGGCCTCAAGCATTGTTATGGTGACCGCGTTAAGCCGCAGTGGCAGCACCATTTTTTGGCGCACCGAAAACCGCACCGCCAAAGCAGACAAAGCAGACCACCTGGCATTGGCAGCAGTAATGGCACTTTTTGCTTGCACTCTAGCGCTGAGTTTTGCCGCCAGCCCTGTGGTAAATTACACCCAAGCCACCGCCGCCCAAATCATGGCCCCCAACAATTATATTGATGCTGTGCTAAGCCACCAAACTGTCGAGGGGATACACCATGAATAGTGTCACCTACAAAAAACTTTTCCCACATAAATTATTGAGTATATTTATGCTCGGGCTCTGGTTAGCCATGAGCAATAGTATTGGCCTTGGGCAGTGGTTATTAGGTGGCTTTTTAGCCTGGGCCATCCCCTATTTCACTCAAGCCTTCTGGCCGCAATCGATGGTTATCGCCAAGCCTTGGTTGGCCCTGCGCTTTTTGTTGCTGGTGCTATGGGATATCGTCATCGCCAACGCGCAAGTGGCGGTGTTAATTATGGGGCCCCGCCAAAAACTGCAGCCGGCATTTATGCGAATCCCGCTGGAGTTAAAACAAGACTTCACCATTACCCTATTGGCCAATACCATTTCTCTCACCCCAGGAACAGTGACCGTCGATCTGCAGATGGAAGAGGGTTACCTGTTGGTACACGGTTTACACGTGGATGATGTTGAAGCCACCATTGCTGACATTAAGTCGCGCTACGAGCGCCCATTAAAGGAGATTTTCGAATGCTCCAAAACGTAATCCAGCTCACGATGTTTATCGTTGCTCTGGCTTTGGTATTAAATGTATGGCGCCTATGCATTGGTCCATCACTGCCAGACCGCATTTTGGCACTGGATACCATGTATATTAATACCATTGCTTTGTTGGTGTTGTTTGGTATGCACGAACAAAAAACACTCTACTTTGAAGGCGCTCTGCTTATTGCGGTTATGGGCTTTGTGGGTACGGTTGCCCTGTCAAAATATCTGTTGCGCGGCGACATCATTGAGTGAGGCGAGCATGAATATCTATTTAGAAGTTACTATTTCACTATTTTTATTATTAGGTGGCGTGTTTGCGCTTATTGGCTCACTGGGCTTAGCACGCCTGCAAGATTTTTTTATGCGCCTGCACGGCCCCACCAAAGCCACCACCCTCGGCGTGGGCGGCATGATTATCGGCTCTATCATATTCTTTTCCGCCACCGAAGCAGGCCTAAGTTTTCACGAGCTGCTAATTGCCCTGTTCTTATTTATTACCGCCCCAGTCAGCGCACACATAGTAGGTAAAGCAGCCCTGCACCGGCAGATTGCCTGTGAAGAACGTACACGTAATATTCCTTGGCAGCGCCAAAGTGATAATTCTGACAGTACGAGCTGAGTGTTAAGGTTAGATTAGCCTGTGGAATAGAACGGCCTCGGTATCATATGTATACCTAGTCTGTTCTATCCCGACGATTAAGACCGTTGGAGCTTCTTAGCAATTACTGGATCTGAATAAATAATCCCTATTGTTCGCCCCCCTTTTTGTTCATACATCTGTCGATTTACACAATCCCTATTCGACAACAGTTTGAGTAGTCAAAGACCTTAACTGTTTACGATACAACCACGACTAGGAGTGTGTATGAAAATATTAATCGAAACGCTTGTTAACGCCCCCCTGAGCACGGTTTGGAATGCCTGGGTGACCCCGGAAGATATTACTCACTGGAATACAGCATCTGATGAATGGTGTTGTCCAAGCGCAGAACTGGATCTTTCGCAAGGCGGTCGTTTCAACTACCGGATGCAGGCCAAAGATGGCACAGCAGGGTTTGATTTTGAGGGTGAATTTACGGCCATCATTCCGCATCAATTAATTCGCTACCAACTTGCCGATCAACGTATGGTAGAGATTAAATTTACAGCTTTAAAAAACAGCGTTGAAATCATCCAAACATTTGACACTGAAGACAATCACACCGCGGAGCAGCAAAAGCAAGGCTGGCTAAGCATTCTCAATAGCTTTAAAAATTATGTGGAAAATAAAACTCATTAAACACAGATTTCAGGGTGCAGACGATAGAAACTCCATTGCACCCCTATCTTCATCCAATATTTCCCACACATTAATTAGAGTTGAGTTTTGGCGTTAATAAATTCACCCCCTGACTCATATACAAATCGTCATACAGTAAACCACCGTTGCCATATGGGGCGCGGTGGGGCCCTGTATTACAATTCATTAAAATGTGCGTCAGTGGCTGTTCGCGCTGCATGCGAAAATCCGCCTGCCGATAAACTTGCGTTCGCTGAGCAAACTCCCCGCCTCGGACAAACACATCGTAGCGCTGGCCGCCTAAAGCTCTGGGGGCATTATTGACGACATACCAGATTTCATACCACAGACCAGGCTCAAGAGGCTTGGCCTCTGCCCCGGTTGTGGGATTAATAACATTGGCATAGCCACCATCGACCTTGACCATCAAGGCGCCGGTATTAACCAACCCCGAGGATTCGGTTTTGTCGGTTACGCGCAACGTTGGCTCAAACGCGTTGTAGTCATTTTTCTCGATGCCCTCGGCGCCCATATTGCTGACCCCGAATGCATGGTTATTGGGAAAAGACTCAACCTGAATGCGGCTATAAAACGTAAAAGTCTCCCCTAGTTTAACCTCGCGAGGCAGTGCCTTATAAGTCAGTGCTTTGCGGTTGCCAACAATACCTTCAGCGGCGGGTTTTTTAAGCAAATAGGCGTTTTCTTCACCCGGCCCAGCTTCCGTACGGCGCTCGGTCACTTGCGGATTATCGATGCGCGGCTCAGTGTCATTTTTGGTATCGGCCTTGCTCCAGTGCGCCAGCGCATTAGGGGCTTCAAAGTCGTCAATTAGAATCCAGCCGGCCGCGTCAGCCAAGCTTAGCGGCGAAAGTACACTGGCATAGAACGCTAACGAGGCCCATAAATATTTCATAATAACTCCTATTTTTATCGGGTGTAGAGCGCGAGATATTAGTTATATTAAACATCAACCCACCCGCTCACTGCTGCGGCTCGTCATTACCTCTCGACCGACACCGGATTGCGAACTAAGTCTTAGACAATCACGACATCGTCCCTAGGGCGATGATTTAACGTGACTGCGTCACCGGCCACTGAAACTGGAAACAGCAACCAAGCTCGGCCCCCTCACTTGGCAGCAAGGTAACAGTTCCCCCGTGCTGCTCGACTATGGTTTTTGCCAAATATAAACCAAGACCAGAGCCTGGCTGGGTTTGTACATTTGGCGCCCGGTAAAATTTGTCGAATATTTTATCTTGCAGATTTGGATCAATACCCGGGCCACGGTCGCTTATCTGCAAGTAGACTTGCGATTCAGCCTGGCACAGCTGCACCAGTATCTTTGTATCCTCCGGGGAGTATTTAAGCGCATTCTCCACAACATTGACCCAAGCAATCGCGAACAGCTCGGGGTCAACATCACTGACAATTGGCGCTGTTGGCAATACCAGCTCAATCCGCCCCTGCCCATAATCAAACGAAAATAGCTTTTGCAGAAGCTGACACAAGTCCACTGATTGCCACTTTAAATCCCGTGCTCCATCGGTGGCTAAACGCTCAGACGTTAAACAATTATTCATCAGAGTGGTCAGGCGCTCGGTATTATTGCGGATACGCTGTATTCGAGGCACCACCTCTGGAAAGCGTTGGTTCAGCTGTACATGTAGATTTTGCGCAACCATATCAATAACCGCCAGGGGCGAACGAAACTCATGCGACACCATTGCCACAAATTCTTTTTGCGTCTGTAACGCCAACTGTTCGTTGGCCAGAGACTCTCTTAGTTTCACCTCAATGGCTACCCTTTGCTCGACTTCCTCTGTTAAGGCACTATTGGCATAACCCAAATCACGTGTTCTTGCTTGGACCTTTGACTCCAGCTCAAGGTTATGAGTTGTTACTTGCTGTAATAAAGCTTCTTTCGCGGCAAACTTATCTTGCTCTGCCTGCCAGGCGCGCCGCGCCAAAGCAAAATTAAGTAGTACCACATGAATTAAGCCGCCAATATTGGGCAGGTGATCGGCCAGGGGAATCCAACTACCTAGCCCTACTGCCTTCAATATGATCAACACCAATGCGATTTGCAGTGGTAAAAAAGCGACGGCATAAAAGCGCAACACGCGATGACGAACCAACGCATGCAGACTGACGAACAAAAAAACAAGGATTGCTGAGCTGGTCAGCACCGAGTTGGCGATAAACAACCAGCGCCAACCAGCCACAACAAACAGTACCGCCATTACCAAATATGCCGCAATATACCCCCAGCTGACATAGTATATACAACGGTAATAAGATCGAAGTAAAAAAGCGCCTTGTAAAAACGCGGTAAATACCGCGCAGAACAAGGTGAGATTCAACATCATTAAGATGGGCGCCGAAAATTCAGCGTTGGGAAACATAAACTGCGAAGCATAGCCACCACTGATGGATGAAAACGCCCCCAGCAGTAACATTGACAAAGCGTAAAGCAGGTAATCTCGATCGCGCAACCGATACCAAAAAATAAAGTTAATCAGCGCCGCTAACAACACCATTCCCAAATAGAGTCCATAGGTCACATATTCGGTGGCCATAAAGCGTTGAAATGCCTCGGTGGTTAGCAACAAGACATCGGTGCTTTGGCGATTATAAAATTCCAGCTTTACATCATAGGTAGTCAGCGCCGACGGTGTGAGGTTAAGCCGGTATACAAATCCACGGTAATCGTACTCTCGGTTGCTAAACGGATACGCAAAACCCTGTTTTTTGCCGCTGCTTATCAGCTGCCCTTGTCGGTACAGCTCTACATGCTCAATGTATGCCGGTAAGAGTGCCAGCAACCACTCGGTGGGGGCATCGTCATCTGGCTGTAAACAAAAACGCAGCCATAAACGTCCGCCACGGGTCGCAGACGACACGGTGCCCGATGCTTGCTCGAAGCGCGAATCGGGCAAAGCCATAACCTGTTCAATAGTCAACGCCCGTGCCGGGTCTTCCAGAACCAAAAGCGACAGGTTGTCAGTATTAACCGCCGCCGACATGGATTCCGACAATATCTGCGCGGGGCTCTGTGCATTTGCCCAAGTCCCTAGCGCCATTATCAATATCACTAACCAGCGCCCAATTTGAACAGCAGGCGCTGCGTTTTTTCTTATCACGACACCAAGTCTCCTTCTTAGGTGTGCTTCGTTTTCAAGCACGACTAGTCCCTATTACGCCCTATCAGAAGAGGTGAGTGCGTAAGCGTGGTACGTTAGCGGCAGTTTACAGAGATTCGAGTATTGCCTCTATCGAGTCACCCACAAAAATTTGCGGTTGCGAGTGCTCGACGTCCTGATCCTGCTCCCACTGTTTAATATAGCTTTTGGCTTTCGCAAATGCCTTCACAAAACTATTCGTCTCTGGCAGTGCCTTGGAAAAATAAGCGCGACCAAAGTACGTCATAGTATCTGCATCGCCACAGCCAAAACTGGTGCGATCATGTCGGGCTGCGGTCAGCACCAAATGCTGCGGCGCCTTTAACTGATCGATAAATCCACCGGAATAACACGCTGATATAATAAGCACTTTGGGTGTAGCCGCTAGTGGGGCCAGTGCTGCAGTTAAGCTCTCGGGGGTGATGTCGAGAAAGTCATGGCTCGGCGCGGCTAAAGAAAATTCATGCTCTTGCGAGCCGTGGCTTGTGATATAAAGTAACAATATATCCTCTTCTGGCTGCATCACCTGACTCAGCTTGGCAACCGTCGCCTCAAGATTACCCGCAGTGGCAAGTGGCAGCTCATCCACTGACTCAGGCAAGTTACTCAAGGTCACGACTTGTTCGGCATCGAGCCACCGGCTTTGCAGTTGCTCGGCAATCGTACGCACCTCGGCATCAAACACCCCTTGGGTGCCATCGCCGGCCAACAAAAGTGCGTACAGATCGACCTCGCCTGGCACCGAAGCTCGAACGCCTAGTAAGGTTTGATTGAGGCGTTCTTCTTGCGAAAACAGTGCCTTTTCAAAAGCGACGCGTGCAGCTCGTGTTTGAGCTTTATCGGCAGCGACTGGCGACTGATTGCCCCAACGCCAACGCCCAGCATAATCCACCTCATCACGTGTTAAGTCATACAACTCACCATACCCGTGGAAGTAACCATCCATCAACTCTCCGGTGTAGCGCCGTTGGTCGTCCTGCCAAACTCCGGCACCGTGGTAGTGCCACCCTTTAAACTCACCCGCGTAGGACACACCATCGGCACTTTGGTAGGTACCCAGGCCTGTGAGCTCGCCAGCGACAAAATCACCCTGATAGACATCACCCTCGGCGCTGTGATACTCCCCGGGGCCGTGAAATTCATCGGCCTTAAAGCCACCGACATAGTGCGAGCCATCTTCGCCTTGCCAGCGTCCTTGGCCTTGCAATTGGCCGGTGACAAATTCGCCGCTAAAAACATCCCCACTCGCCAACGTTAGCGTGCCGCGCCCAGTCATAGTGCCGAGGTTAAATTCACCCTGATAACGATCGCCATTTGGCCATTGCAATACACCTTCGCCCGACAGCAAACCGTCAAACAAAGAGCCTTGGTACTGTGAACCATCGGGTAACACGAGCTCATGCTCGGTGCTCTCACTCGGCTGAGCACACACTACAACAGGTAGCGAAAGCACCAGCACCAAAAAACTAATTTTCATCAATCGCTACCCCAGTCAGCAGGCTGAGTGATTCTAAGGCTTGCTTGGCCACATCACGGCCGGCCAAATTAAATCCTACAGTAACTGGTTTGCCGGTGTGCCGCTTGGCAATTATTTTGTAAAACGTGGTGTGCGATTTACCAGATTGGGAGGTATAGCTTTCTTTCAGTGCCAGGGATTGAATACTGCTGCGCGGGTAGTGACGATTACCTAAACTCACCCCCAGTAAACGTCGGCGGGTCACCAGTTCGCTTTGATCAATTCGAACATCCAAACTGCACATTAAATAATAGATACCCGCCAATAGCATTGGGATACCAATCAAGGTAAAAATCCAACTGGGAAAATCATCGGCTGGAATCAAAAACCCAACCCCAGCGAAAATCGCCCCAACTAATATCAATGCCATTTTGCCACCTGGGTGACGCCAAGCGGGGTAATGTAAAATAATGCCACCGGGAATTTGCTCTACATTTAACACCGACTCAAGGGCTTCTTCTCGCGATTGTTGAGCCAGTATATTTTCCGTACTTAAACGCGAAAGAGCTGCTGCCTTTTGGCCGGTGGCAAAGACCGGAATTTCATATTGGCGAGAAAAATCTGCACCCGGCAACTCACAGTCAACCACCAAACGCCACAGATGGTAGCTGCGGCTGGGCGTTTGCGATACGGGTAAATCACTGTCCACATCGAACAGAATTTCCAGCCGAGTACCGGTGGCGCTAGCCTGCGTTTGAGCGACCCCCTCAGTTTGCCAAACCAGTGATTCGCGGCGCGAACGGTTTTTACCGCTGCCGGACATGTAACTGCGCAAGCATTGTAATGACACATCAAAGCGATGATTAATCGAGTAAGGCAAGCGCACCTCGATACTGCCCCCTACCTGCCCGCCCACAGCACCGGGGTAAGGATCAAGTTGCAGCGGCGCCGGACCAAATCGGCGCCAGCTTAAGGTGACCGAGACGGCCCAACCGATTAACCCCAAACCTACCGCGGGGAATAACAGCGCAATCAAGGCGATCAACTCGCCTTTTAAGGCCGCATTGACGCCGCCAATACCGGCGGGTATGGCAATCGCATTCCACGCAATGGCAACTCCCCAGCTAACATAAAGACTGGTTTTCCCATTGCTTTTGATTTCCTTGTGGGCCCAATCGCGTCGTTCAAGCCAAGGGCGATCACCCAGCTCTCGCCCTTGGTTGGGCATTTTATCGGTCGGCGCACACAGACAATAAACAATAATACCGCCCCCTACCCCACCGAAAACAATCACAAAGATCATGCTAAAGCCAATCATTCCCCAGCGCACATCTCGATTAAGAATTGCTTGGCTGGGTTGATCGGGGTCTACCCATGCCTGCACTGACTGGCCTTGGTTTAACGCCCGCTGTAATCGGCTCGATTCCCGCTGGTGGTAGTCACCCACGTTATCAAAGCCATCGGTTAGACCCACGCGCGATGCCATAAACGGCTGCCCATTAAACGAGTATTGATAACTTGCCGTGACCTTATACGTAATAGAGCCGTCGGATGTGCCGCGCTTAAGATCAATCTGAGTCAGCTGTGCTGATACCGGTTGCCATGACTCCACCGCCCATTTATCAACCAGTGTGCCGGCCACCCCCCAAAAGAACATGCCCACGCCCACAGCGGCAAATGGCAAGCCAAACAATATCATCAACCAGCGCTCTTTTAATTTTGCTGTCAACGAGCTTTTTTCTTTAGCCACTGGGGCATCTCCTTTTTGGCTTGATCATCGGGCGTTAAAATAACATCATGCGCAATTCCCTTACGTTACGCAATGCACGGAATACATCCATGGCCCGCACCATCGCAATCGTTGAAGACGAACAAGCCATCGCTGACAACTATAAAGACGCCTTTAGCCGCCTTGGCTTTCAGGTAGAGCACTACTTGGATCGCCCCTCGGCCCAAGCGGCGTTCGATATTAAGCTGCCCGACCTGGCGGTGATTGATGTCGGGCTGGGTGACGATATTGAAGGCGGTTTTGAGCTGTGTCGCAGTTTGCGCACTCTGGCCCCCAACCTGCCGATCGTGTTTCTGACCGCTCGCGATGATGAGTTCGATGTAATCTCGGGGCTGCGCTTGGGGGCCGACGATTATTTAACCAAAGACATCAGCCAGGCCCATATGCTGGCGCGCATTCATGCGCTGTTTCGCAGGGTGGATGCCATGCGAGCCCCTACTCAGCAAGACGACACCCTGGAGCGCGGTAAGCTGCTAATTAACTCGTCCCGCATGAGCGTCAGCTGGGGTGAATCGGCGATTGACTTAACCGTCACCGAATTCTGGATTTTGTACGCCTTGGCTAAACATCCAGGGCATGTCAAAAACCGTCAGCAACTGATGGATGCCGCTAACGTAGTACTGGATGACAACACGATTACCTCACACATCAAACGTATCCGCCGCAAATTCAGCGCCGCCGACTCAAGCTTCGATCACATACAAACCGCCTACGGCATGGGCTATCGCTGGCAGAGCGCAACGTGAGATTACGCCAACAGCTGGCACTGCTCGCCCTGGCGGGGTTGCTGACTCCGGGACTTACGCTTTACTCGCTGCGTATATTCAACGAGCAAGCTAAAGCCAGCCACCTGAACCAGTTAACCGGTATTGCCCAAGCAGTAGCCGCCCGCCTGGGCAATGACATCGAGCTGCTGACCCGCAGCGCCCTGGCTGATTCACCCCAACGTCCAGCGGGTAAAACCCTCTACAGCCATACCGATAACTCTAACCACTCATCAACAACCACGCCAAGCACACCGAGTCCTATCACCGTAGACGGCTCTGCCGCTGATTGGCACCAACTGGCTATACCACCGCTGCCCCTACCCAGCGAGACTGCCTTAACAGCCCAATACCGTAGCCTTACCTCGGGCGAAAGAACCTATTTATTGATAGAGGTAGACGACAAGCAACGGCACTTTCACAATGCTGAAGCCCCGCACCACGATAAGCAGCCCTTATACCGCACTGACAACCAAGCTTTGGCCAGCGGAGACCATTTGCTGCTTTACGCCGGCGCCCAAGATCAACACTTACATATTTTGCGGGCAGAAGTACCGGGGCAGATGACGGCGCTGTATCGCAATGCACTCGGTAAAGTTGTCACTCAAGAGGCTATTCAGGGCTTGTGGCGCGAAACGAACACTGGCTACCAGGTAGAATTGTCGCTGCCCACAAACATGACTCAAACCGCCATGGCTTTGGCCGCCGTAGATCAATCGCCCACAAACCCGCAACGCTCAGCCGGCACTCTGCCGCCCTATGCATTGAGTGCAGCGGGCCCCGACCCCGGTGTACTGCCGCCCGCTGTGGGCCAAATGATCCGCCCCGCGCAGTCGCTCAACAGCGCCCTAGAAGTGTTTACCCGCCCCAATACTCGCTTGAGCTTAATCGATAAACATCACTGGCAAAGAGGCCAGGCGGGAGAACTTGCAGACACTCACGCCTCACCAAGCATCACTCAGCGCCTGCTCGGCTCGATTATGAAAATGCCCCGACGCCCGACATTTGAGACCGCCTCAGGCCACTGGAACCATCCCGACATCTCTTATCCAAACCGCGAGCCGCGAGCATTTTGGGCGCGCGACCAAGACGCCTTAATAGCCACCGTAGCGGTGCCGCTTATTAGCTCCCACCTGCCGGCACTGGAGTCGCGTCACCTAGGCAGCGTCATCATTGAGCAAAGAGTACAGCCCTGGCAATTGCTTGATCAAGACAGTATTAAACGTCTGCTCGCATCATCCCTGCTCGGCGGCGGCTTACTCCTACTGCTACTGCTGGGCTACGCCAGCTTTTTAAGTGCTCGCATCGCCAAGCTTAGCCGCGCCGCCAACCAAGCCAAGGGGCAAAACTTACCTGAGTCTCTATCACACTGGCCTCAATTCACCATCCAAGACGAAATAGCCGAACTGTCACAACACTATTACGAAGTGCTCACTCAACTGCAGGATCACAATCACTATTTGCGCACACTGACCGGCAAGCTATCCCACGAGCTGAGAACCCCTCTGGCGGTTGTCACCGGCTCGCTCGACAACCTCCAACAAAGCGAGGGCGAAGACGTTCACAAATACACGCACCGCGCCCAGGCGGGTAGTGAGCGCTTAAGCTTTATCATCAGCGCCATGACCGAGGCCAGCCGGGTAGAGGCGAGCATTGCCAGTGCAGAGCTCGTTACCGTCAACTTGCAACAACTGATAAGTGATATCAGCCAAGCTTACTCATCGGCCTACCCCGCCCAGCGTTTTATGGTGGACATTCAACCGGCGAGCACCGGCACCTATGAGGTCAAGGTTGCCCCAGAGCTATTAGTGCAAATGCTGGATAAACTGGTCGATAACGCCGTAGGCTTCGCCCGCGACAACACCCCGGTTACCCTTGGCCTGAACTATCAATCCACTGAGCAAGATGGCGTAATCTTGGCACTGTCAGTCTGCAACCAAGGCCCCCACCTACCCAACAATATGCAAGGACGGTTATTTCAGTCACTCACCTCGCACCGACCCCGCTCAGGTGGAGATACCCCCCACCTGGGGCTGGGGCTTTATATTGTCGAGCTAATTACCCGCTTTCACGGCGGTACAGCCACCGCCACCGACCTGCCCGATGGGGTAAAAGTTTGTGTTACGATACCGGCTCTGTACCCTGAGCTAAATGCACAAAGACGCACAACAAGTGTTGACAATACTTGTTAAACGGGTAAAATGCCGCGTCTTTTACGGGCACTGTTACGTCTTGACGTCAGCCGCTCAGTAATACATTTTTTTGATTTAATAGGAGCAACACGGTGGCAAATTCACCTCAAGCCAAAAAACGTGCACGCCAGAATGAAAAAGCTCGCAAGCACAACGCCAGCCTGCGCTCCATGGTGCGCACCTACTTGAAGAAAGTGGATGCCGCCATTGAAGCAGGTGACGCCGAGAAAGCCAAAGAAGCCTACACAGCAGCTGTTCCAGTGCTGGATCGTGTAGCCGACAAAGGCGTATATCACAAAAATAAGGCTGCTCGCCACAAGAGCCGCCTGAATAGCAAAATTAAAGCACTGGCCTCCTAAGCGGAAGCTGAGCTTGAAAAAAACCGGCTTAAGCCGGTTTTTTTGTGCCTGAGAATGACACGCCCCATAGCAGTAGACACGAAACTGCCTACGCAAATGCACCCCCTCCTCTTTTTCGCTGCCCGATCGTCTTAGCCACTCCCCATACTTATTTCTCAAAAACGTCACACAACCGCAATACCCGCGTCAGAAAACTTGGCTATAAATCTCCCGTCACTTCGCTCATCAGGAGATACACCAAGGAGATCACCCCATGCTGCCACGTGAACACTTTATCAAACAGCCTTACTACGGTATCAATGACCTTAAAGATACGGCCAGCCTGACCAGCGCCCAAATTCGCCTAATCAAAAAACACGGCTGCCTCATCAATGCATTGCTGCAGGACGAGGTTCTCAACCCCAATTTTGCCGACCTGCAAATACTCAAAGCCATTAACGGCAAAAATGCCCCCACCAACCCCGTGGTTCACGCCTGGCAGAAATACACCCAGCTAAAACAATCGCAAATCACCCTGAAAAATTCTGCCTGAGCCCACAAACCCCGCTAAGCCCAGCAGTGCTTAGCGGGTTAATGCCAACAAATGCAAAACTCTGACACTGGATTTTACCTCTAGATAGCAGTATGATTGCGCTATCATTTGCCATTTTCGAAGCTAATTAGCTCTCGAAAGCCAATAAGAAACCAGAGGCACTATCGTGACAGACAAAACTCCCAGCCAGAGACTGGCCAAACTCAGTTGGCGTGAACGTATAGGCTACGGACTGGGTGATGCCGGCTTTAACTTCTATTGGGCCATTATTGGCTCGTACTTAATTTTCTTTTATACCGATATTTTTGGTATCAGCGCCGCGGCGGCAGCCACCATGGTAACCATTACCAAAATAGTGGATGCCTTTACCGACCCGGCTATGGGCGCTATTGCCGATAGAACCAAAACCCGCTGGGGGAAATTCCGCCCCTACTTATTGTTCGGCACACTGCCGATGATGGGCGCCGGGTTGCTCACCATGACTACGCCCGACTTAGGCGAGAGCGGCAAACTAGTATGGGCCTATGCAACCTATATGATTTTAATGTTGACCTACACCGTACTCAACATGCCCTACAATTCATTATCGGCCGTACTAACCGCCGACCCACAAGAGAGAAACACACTCAACAGTACCCGGTTTTTCTTTGCCTACTTTACCGGCATTATCGTAGGTGCCGCGACGCCTGAGTTAGCCGAATATTTCGGTAGCGGCGATCGCTATAGCCCTATCGGCTGGCAGATAACCATGAGCATCTATGCGGTTATTGCCTCCATTTTATTTGTGATTACATTTGCCACCACCCGCGAGCGTATTGCCCCGCCGGCACAACAAACCGCCGAACCACTGCAAGATTTAAAAACGTTATTCACCTGCAAGCCCTGGATAATTATTTTTATTCTCGCCATGGTGATTATGACCACCTTCACCTTGCGTGGCAGCTCCGCCACTTATTATTTTAAGTATTTTGTTGAACGCCCAGATTTGCTTGGTGCGTATATCGGGCTGCAAGTATTAGGGTTGATGATTGGTGCCATGTCCGCCGCCACCCTTACCCGATACATGGACAAAGTAAAACTGTTAATGATTTTAATGGGTGTTGTCAGCGTACTGTGTATTATTTTTGCTTTTGTCCCTAAGCCCAACGCCCTTGGTGTGGTTGATGTCAACGAAACCAATCGTACCGAACTGCAAGCCCACGAACTTTTAGCAGAAGAACATCAAACCGGCGACAGCTACCGCTGGACGCGCTACGAAAAAGTCTTTTGGATAATCAAAGATCGGGTAGATTTAGCCGAAACATCGGCCACCTTATCGTTAACCACACAAAATAATGAAACAATCAGTGTTGTTAAAACTCGTGCCGATGGCAGCACACTCGACAGTGCCAGCATCCCCAATGAAATTATTTGGATGTTTATATTAAGCATGCTGATTTCATTGGCGTTGGGGCCAAAAGCCCCTATCACCTGGGCCATGTACGCCGACGTGGCCGATTATAACGAATGGAAGACCGGGCGCCGCGCCACAGGAATGACCTTTGCCGCCACAACTTTCTCGCAAAAAATAGGCAGCGCCATTGGTTCAGCGCTCATGCTATCGGTACTGGCCGCGCTGGGTTACCAAGCCAATCAGGCGCAATCAAATGCATCACTGGACGGCATTGTGTATATGCAAACACTGGCCCCTGGTGCCTTTGCCTTTATTGCCATTATCGCACTGATATTTTACGACTTAACCGGCGACAAGTTGACCGTTATACAGCGCGAGCTTGAGATTAAGCATCAATAAAACGATCGCATATAAACGTTGTCACAGACAGCTCAAAGAGATTAACAACCAGCAGTCACAATCGACACAATCATCCTCCCTTTGAGCGTCTCAACCGAGGTTGGGCGCTCTTTTTTATCTACGAGGCAATCATGTCTTTTACACCAGAGCTATTTCCATCCGAAGATGGTCAGTACTTTCATCTTAAAAGCCCCACCTTGATGCCGCGCGCCTCGGGCTTTTTATGGAATAAAAAGATGATGATTCAAATGAACTGCCGGGGCTATGCCGTCTCCCAGTTTATGCAGCCAGAACCGGCCAAATATGCCTACGCTCCCAATCTGGAAGCGAAAACGTTTATGCAGCCAGAGCAGCCGTACTACGCCCACCACCCCGGTCGTTTTTTTTATCTCAAAGATGAGGATAGCGGGGAAATATTCTCGGCCCCCTATGAGCCAGTGCGCGCCAAGGGTTGTGACTATACGTTCTCACCCGGAAAAAATGACATTCAATGGACGCTACGCTTCGGCGACATTGAAGTGCATGTTGAGCTTAGCTTACCCGTCGACGACGCGGTAGAGCTGTGGCAGTTCAGTGTCAAAAATACCGGAGCCAGCACACGCAACCTTAGCCTCTACCCGTATTTCACGCCCGGCTATATGAGCTGGATGAATCAGAGTGCCCAATACGATCCAGCACTCGGCGCTATTGTTGCCAGCTGCGTAACACCTTATCAAAAGTACCCTGACTACTTTAAAAATCAGCACTTTAAAGACAAAACATATTTGCTGCACGAACGCCCACCCGTCGCCTGGCAAACTCAACGCGAAGCCTTTGAAGGCGAAGGTGGCCTGCACAACCCCGACGCCCTGCAAGCCGATACTCTAGCTTGCGACGACGCGCGTTATGAAACGCCACTAGCGGCCTTGCAATACCGCGTATCCTTGCCAGAAAATCAATGCGAAACTTACCGCTTTGCGTTTGGACCTGCCAAAGATGAGAACGAAATAGCGCTCATTAAAGAGCGCTATTTAAGCGCCGAAAAATTCCAACAAGCCAAACAAGCCTATGGCCAGTATGTTGCCAGCGGCAGCGGTGTCCTGCATATTGAAACGCCCGATGAAGGCCTCAACAACTTTGTTAATCACTGGCTGGCACGACAGGTGTTTTATCACGGCGACGTCAACCGTTTAACCACCGACCCTCAAACGCGCAACTATCTGCAAGACAACATGGGCATGAGTTATATCAAGCCCGCCACCGCTCGCCACGCATTTACTCATGCGCTAGGCCAGCAGGAAGCGAGCGGTGCTATGCCCGACGGTATCTTGCTGCACGAAGACGCCGAGTTAAAGTACATTAACCAAGTGCCACATACCGATCACTGTGTTTGGCTACCCGTCTGTTTAAAAGCTTACCTAGACGAGACCGGCGACCTTGCGCTACTAAATGAGCCGGTCAAAGGTGTTGATGGTAAAACGCTCAGCGTAGCACAGCGCATCAGCAACGCCATGCAGTGGCTGTTGGACTCACGCGATGAACGCGGATTGTCCTACATTGCACAGGGCGACTGGTGCGACCCGATGAATATGGTCGGCTATAAAGGCCGCGGAGTTTCCGGCTGGTTAAGCATTGCCACCGCCTACGCCCTTAACGTATGGGCCGATATCTGTGAACGAAGCTCTATCGACAACCCACAGAATTTTCGCACCAGTGCCGATGAAATTAACGCTTCGGTCAACAAACACCTGTGGGACGGCAACTGGTATGGCCGCGGCATTACTGACGACAATGTTGTGTTCGGCATCAGCCAAGACTCTGAGGGTCGTATATTTCTCAACCCACAAAGCTGGGCGATACTGGCCGGCACCTGCTCGCCTGAGCAGCGCGAAAAAATGTTGCAGGCCGTAGAGCAGCAACTTGAAACCCCCTACGGTGTCACCATGCTGGCCCCGGCGTTTACCGCCATGCGTGAAGACGTGGGCCGCGTGACACAAAAACATCCGGGGTCCGCCGAAAACGGCTCGGTCTACAACCACGCGGCTATTTTTTACATCTACAGTCTGTACAGCATTGGCGAGTCCGACCGCGCCTACAAGCTATTGCGTCAAATGATTCCCGGCCCAAGCTCGGACGATTTTGCCCAGCGCGGGCAAATGCCGATCTATATTCCCAACTACTACCGCGGGGCCTACTATCAGTTTCCGCGTACCGCCGGGCGCTCCAGCCAATTGTTTAATACCGGTACGGTGAGCTGGGTCTACCGCTCATTAGTGGAAGGGTTATTGGGTTTAAAAGGCGACAACGACGATTTATTGGTCGAACCAAAACTACCGACTAGCTGGGATAATGCCAAGGTCACCCGGCACTTTAGAGGCGCCACCGTTCACGTTCACTATCAAAAAGGGGAAGGCGCTTCAGTGCTGATTGTCGATGGTGAGCCACAAGCAGACTTTAGATTAAGAGCGCCCACGGCAGGTAAAGAATACAACTTGAAGATGTACATCGGGTCGGATTAAACCGTAACGAGCGCTGACGTTGTGTCGGCGCTCGTTATTTGTCAGAGCTTATAGTGACCAGTATTCACTACTGTATAGGTCGAGATGATTGGCGCAATATGACCTCAAACCCAATATCCCTTTGCTTTTGCGCCACGGCCTCACCTTCAAGTACCTGCACAATCATTTGAGCCGCCTGCACTCCCATTTCATAGCGGGGCACATGCACGCTGGACAGCGACGGGTTAACAAAAGCGGAGGATTCAAAGTCATTAAAGCCACACAAGGAGATATCGGTAGGAACTTTAATATTCATACGCTGGCTTTCAAACAGCGCGCCCAGCGCTAAATCGTCATTACAACAAAAAATACCATCGACCTGCCCCGCCGATAAACTTAATAAGCTGCGAAACAACTCCCCACCCAATGCAATGGATGATGGCTCAGGTGTCGTCACTAGAAACTTTTCATTTAACTTGCCCCGCTCTTGCAGCGCATCTCTAAAACCCGCCATACGTTGCTGCACACGGGCATCCATTCGTGCACCAATAAACCCTAAACGCTGACAACCAGTGGCAAGCAACTTCAATGCGACATCAAAACCTGCCTGATAGTGGGAAAAGCCCACATTCATATCCAGCGGCTGGTTTAAAATTTCCATGATTTGCACCACAGGTAATCCCGCTTTGGCGAGCATTCTTTCGCACGCTCGGGTTTGATCGCCACCGGTAATGATCATCGCCTCAGGGGATTGACTCAACAGCGTTCGAATCATTTTTTCTTCTTCAAGTGGCGAGTAGTGGGTATCCACCAGCAGCACTTTGTAATCGCTGGCGCCGGCCACATCGTAGATACCGCGCAGCACATCATTAAAGACAATATTGGACAGTGAGGGAATAGAAACACCAATAACGCCAGAGCGAGCCGAGGCCAAGGAGCTGGCAGATTGATTGGGAATGTAACCGAGCATATCAATCGCCTCTTGCACTCGTTGGCACAAATCAGACGACACTTTATCGGGCTGATTAATCACCCGAGAAACAGTAATAGCGCTCACATTTGCCACCTTAGCTACATCGGCCAAGGTTGCTCTTTTAGTGGTAGAGGAATTGCGGGTACGCACCACGAGTGTTACTCCCTATTTTTAAACGAATACTAGCATAACAATCGATGTTTGCGCTATCATTTGACTTATTCGAAACAAATCAATGCGACCGAGTTATCTTTAATGCCTCATACCAAACCTGAATCGTCCACCTCACCGGTGCTTATTATCATTATGGGTGTTTCTGGCTCAGGTAAGTCCAGCGTTGCTCAGGCCTTGGCACAACACTACCAATACCATTTTTATGATGCCGACGACTTCCACAGCAATGAAGCCAAAGCCCTTATGGCCGCGGGCACTGCGCTATCAGATGAGCATCGCGCCCCCTGGGTGCACAACATTAGTGCGTTTTTAACCGATTGCGCCGAACGAAAGCAAAGCTGCACCCTAGCGTTTTCAGGGCTGCGCCACGCCCATAGGGACGTATTAAGGCAACTTCCATTCCAAACCCTGTTTCTACACCTTGAGGGCTCAAAAGCCGTTATCGGTGCCCGAATGAATGCCCGCAGCAATCATTTTATGCCGACCAGCCTATTAGATAGCCAATTTGATAGCCTCGAGCCCTGTGAAAACGAACAGGATATTATCCCTATTGATATCTCTAAACCTCTGGCCGAGGTAATACACGACTGCAAACAAACCATTAATGCTAAACTAAGTGAGCACTAGGCTGCGCGGCACAACTCTTGCCTTTGATCTTTCGGGCACCTTTTTTATGCCCGTCCTACAGCCTAGCGCTGAACAGGTAGTATCGATTCATTAGGTAATGAGGCCACTCCATGACCACAGACTTCCTTTCACTGGAAGAGCTCAAACAAAAAATTCACGTGCTAATCGCAGCCCTCTACCCCCATTGCAATGCCGATGAGCTAACCGAACAATGTTTGGCCGCTATAGGGCCGCGAATTAGCAAAGATGTAGTGGCCCCAGAACGGCTCTGGTCGGAAAAAGACTGCCTTCTCATTACCTATGGCAACTCCATCCGCGAAGCGGGCCACAAGCCACTGGACACCCTACAGCACTTTCTACACAATCACCTGCAAGGCGTGTTTTCCGCCGTGCATATTTTGCCCTTCTTTCCATTTTCATCAGACGATGGTTTTGCCGTTATCGACTACACCCAAGTCGACCCGGAACTGGGCGACTGGGGCGACATCAATGCTCTGGCACAAGATTTTAAACTGATGGCCGATTTGGTCATCAACCATGTATCCAGCCAAAGTTTATGGTTTCGCAACTACCAATACGGCAAAGACCCCGGGCGCGGTTACTTTGTTGAAGCCGACCCCAATGACAATTTATCCGACGTGGTACGACCTCGCACCAGCCCACTGCTGCGCAAAACGGATACCGCAGACGGCACCAAGCATGTCTGGTGCACCTTCAGCCACGATCAAGTCGATGTCGACTTTCGCAACGAAAAAGTTTTATTGGAATACCTCGGTATTATCGGCCGCTATCTGGATGAAGGTGCGCAGTGGATACGGCTTGATGCCGTGGCGTTCCTATGGAAAAAAATCGGTACGCGCTGTATTCACCTGCCCGAGACTCACGACGTTATTAAACTAGTTCGTCTATTAACCGAATACAAAAATGCGCACGCTCTGTTAATCAGCGAAACCAATGTACCCAATCGTGAAAACCTAACCTACTTTGGCAACAGTAACGAAGCGCACGTGATTTACAACTTCAGTTTGCCGCCGCTGGTTATTCATGCCCTGCTCGCCGGAGATTGCACCTACTTAAAAACCTGGATGATGAGCATGCCGCCCTCCCCTGTGGGCTGCACCTACCTGAACTTTACCGCCAGTCACGATGGTATTGGTTTGCGCCCGGCAGAAGGTCTATTGGATGACGGCGAATTAAAACAAATGCTAACGGCGCTGGAGTCCTTCGGCGGCCGTATTTCTTCGCGCACCGACGCCGAAGGCAACAGCAAACCCTACGAAGCTAACATCAGCCTGTTCGATGCCTTTAAAGGTACATACAAAGGCACCGATCAGTGGCAAGTGGAGCGTCTAATCAGCTCGCAATCCATTATGCTGGCGGTAGAAGGTATTCCGGCATTTTATATTCACACCTTGTTTGCCACTCACAACGATTACGACAAGGTAAAAACCACCGGTCACAACCGCTCCATTAACCGCTGTAACTGGAGCTTAAGCGATCTGAATGAGCGACTCGGTAAAGACAACGGCCCTGGCCAGCGAGTTTTTAACGAGCTACAGCGCCTTATTAAAATTCGTGCTAAACAGCCCGCCTTTCACCCCAATGCAACGCAATTCACCTTGCACCTAAGGCCCGAAATTTTTGCTTTCTGGCGCCAAAGCATGCAACGAACACAAAGCATCTTCTGCATCTACAATTTAAGCGATCAGACACAAGAACTTAACCTGGCCGACATTAATTTAATCAGCACCGAAAACTGGATCGATTTAATCAGCGGACAAGTGATTGATGACCTTTGCTCAACCATGCAGCTTCAGCCATATCAGAATTTATGGCTGACGAATTATGTGGGTGAGTAAACGCGATGCGGAATGCGGAATGCGGAATGCGGAATGCGGAATGCGGAATGCGGAATGCGGAATGCGGAATGCGGAATGCGGA